>CAJMEI010000061.1 GCA_905212395.1 uncultured Christensenella sp.
ATACCGCTACGCCGTAACTTTAAATTTTTTAAATTAAATTAATTTTTCTTGCTTTTTTTGACTAAGATTATCATTGCGAATAAACAAATAGGCAATAAAATTAATAAATCGGAATTAGCAAAGGATTTACAACCTTTATTACCCGTTTGGTTTTCGTTTGACGACGAACCGGAATAGTTTTCGTTCGAACTATCGTTTATAGAAGAACTACTCGTAATATCTTTGCTAGAGCTTGGTTTAGTCGAGCTAGAAGAGCTATCTTCGCTAGAATTCTGTTTACTCGAACTAGAAACGTCTTTTGAGCTAGACGAGCTTTCTTGACTAGAACTTTGTGTAGTAGAAGACGAACTTGAAGAAGTATCTTTACTACTATTAGACGAACTGCTAATTTCGCTAGATGTAGATATGGAACTCGAACTCGAACTAGAACTGTTGTCCTTGCTAGACGAACTAGACGAACTAGACGAACTAGACGAAATAGGCGGGTCGGGTTGTTCGGGTGCGGTTGGAGAAAGTTTAGTAACGGTTAAATTCAAAGCTAGTGGGTCGATATTTTCCGCGCACCAATAAGAAGTTGCCGTTGTAGAGCCTTCAGGCGTAATTTTATCTGCCGTACCGTTTAAGTTGTCGACTTTAAACGCAAGACCTAATTTAATTTGGTTATTACTCATACAACAAACGTTGGTTAAATATTCGTAGTCGATAAATCCTTCGAATATCGTAACGAAATTTCCGTTACTTCCCGTAGTGTTAAATTCAGACTTAGTCCAACCTTTTCTAAGTTGCTTTGTAGCGTAGAATTGATGGTTAAAGTCGGAAGAACCGATAAACGCTTCTACGTTTGTATTTTTCCACCAATCGGAGTATCCGAATAAGTTTACGCTGTGCGTAGCTTTTACTGCCACGAATAAGCCTTTATCGTTTAAAAGCGTGTAGAACGTAACGCCTTTGTTTGCGTTATTTTTATCCGTTACCGTAATTTTATTTGCTTGAATTGTATTCCAATCTTTTAAAGCTTGCCAATCGGATAAATCGCCGTCGAAAACTATTCCTTCTTGCGAGGGTTTTTCAAATCCGACGTCGGTTGCGTCCGCGTAAAGATTAAAGGAAATTAAAGCGGGGTAGCAAAGTCTGTTGTCAGGAATTTTGTAATCGTCAAGCGTGATAGTTAAAAGTAAAACGTCGTTAGCGTATAATTTAGCGGTGTTGTTTTCTCTTACGACTTTCATTGTGAAAGGTTTATCGGGCGAAAAAGTCGTACCCGTTAAAGCCTTTGATTTTGCGTCGGTCCACAAATAACTTCCTTTGTCAGAAAATACTATTCCGAAATCGTTTCCCGTAATTGCGGAAACGTCTGTTTTATTTTGTCCGCCTTCCGCGTTTGCGTAGAAGAAAAATCCGTCGCCGTATTCGTCAACGTAAGCTATTCCAATTTTTCCGAATGGTTCGCTTGCAACTTTACCTTTTAGCGAAAAAGTAGCTTTAAAAGTATGAGTCGTAGTGGCGTTATTTCTAAAATAAATAGTATCGTCCCCGTCGGTTAAACAGGTGTTAATCGATAAATCGTTTCCGGTAAACGTCCAATTTCCCTTATCGGAAACTTCGTAAATATAGCCTTTTTCGTAAGCGATTTCTTTAACTACTTTATGCGCCACATTTCTGGGGTCGCTGTTTTCGGCGCACCAATATGAAGTCGCGGTAGTAGCTCCTACGGGTGTGATTTCGTCTTTTACCGCTCCGTTATCTACTTTAAACGCGTAACCTATATTTAATTGACCGAGATCGTAATTTGCTTTTGTCGAAAGAACGGAATTATCTATAAAACCTTCTAAAACGCTTGTATAATTACCGCTTGAACCCGTTGTAGAAAAGGCAAAAGAAGTAAAGCCCGAAACTAAATCTTCGGAAGCGAAAAATTGCGATTTATTGTCGTTGCTATTGATAAACATTTCAAAATTAGTGTTTTCCCACCAATTTTCGCTACCCGAAGTTATTTTAGAGTGATGAGCGATTGCGTAAATAAACAAACCTTCTTCGGTAAGTCTATGATAAAAAGTTGCGTTTTTATCAGCGTTGTTTTTATCGACTACGCTTTTTTTATCGGCTTGAATTTTAGACCAGTTAGCGTTGTTTTTCCAGTCGTCTAATTTGCCGTCAATTAACATGGAGTTATGAGTTGCAACGGACGAATAATCGGTAACCGTTAAATGGATTTTAAAGCTTCTTATTTGCGGGTAAATTTGTTCGTCTGCGACTAAGCCGTAATCCGTCGCTAACGCCGTAAAGATTAAATTTCCGTCCGCATAACATTTAAAGTAACCGCCGATTCTCTCGATTTTTAACGTTACGGGGGAAGAAACGTTCCATTTGTTTTCTATTTCTACTTCCGTTCCCCATTGCCAATTCGAACCGTTTCTGCCGATTATACCTATGCTTGTGCCTGCTATATTGGCGGTTGACGTTCCCTTTGAGCCTTTTGCATTGCAGTAGAACATAAACCCTTTACCATGTCCGCCGATAAACGATAAACCGAATTTACCGAACTCTTCGTCGTTTTCCTTTCCCGTAACTTTAAACGTCGATTGAATCGTTACGGTAGAAGCTTTGGTTTGATTAAAATATAAAATGTTATCGCCGGCACTAGAATTAAGTGTAGCCGTTCTGTTAGAATAATTAGTTGTATTAGGTGAATAGTTTTTACTTAAATCCCAACTCGTATCGGCTTTTGCATCCGTGCAATCGCCTAAAACGTGATTGTCTTTGTTAGAAGAAGCAAGCCTTGCGGTAACGTCGTCGTAAGGAGCGCCCGTTCCTCTATAGTCGTAACCTAAAACGTAGTAGCCGATAGCTTGCCATTGTGCTTTAGTTTTAGTAGTGTAGCAAATATCCGCTCTCCCGCTACGATATTGCGGGGTAGATTCGTAACAAGAAATATAATCTCCGTTTACGTTGCCGACAACCAAGACGTGACCTACTGAGTTGGAATTTAATAAATCGCCTTTTGCTACGGTTGAATAATTTTTATAGTAAAAACCGTTACTATTTGCGTTTGCCCAAGTTTCAAACGTGTATGTGGTACATCTTGTGGGAACGCCTAAACAAAATGACGCGAACGCCGAACAATCGAGTCCGTAATAGGTTCCGCCACCGACATTATCGTGTCGGTAGACGTTTGAACTTGAAATTTTAGATTGTTGTTCGAAATAGTCTAAAGTTATATTATAGAAAAGATAACCGCCGTGATTATAGGGCTGAGAGTAGGGGATTGTATAAGAATTTCCCGCCGTAAACGTATAGCCCCAACCCGTAACGTTGTTTACTGCCGTCCAACGGAAGTTTAGTATGTAATCGGCCCTTTTTATTGCCGTTTCTATTTTTTGTTCTCTCGTTTCGCCGTAAACTTTTTGAGTTGTAAACGGCGATTTTTCTTTCGAATAAATCGATTTTATGCCTATAAACGAAAAAAGGAACAATATAACGCTAAAAATAGATACTATTATTTTTTTTGTCGTTTTCATAGTTTTATTTCCTTTGATTTTTTCTTTTTAAAATAACGCAAACGCTTAACAGCGCAAGAACTATTATAAACGCCGAAGAATTTAAACTTCCCGAACAACCTTTTTTGGCTGACGCGTTGGCGCTGTTCGAAGAGTTATCGCTTTGATTTATACTTGTTTGCGACGAAGATTCGTTTTCTATGCTTGAACTGTCCGAGCTTGAGCTGTCCGATGAAATTTCCGAAGATGAAGAACTAGACGAACTTTCACTCTTAGAAGAAGTATGATTACTCGAACTGCTATCCACCTTAGAAGAAGTATGTTCACTCGAACTGCTATCCACAGACGAACTCGACGAGCTATCGGGTTTTGATGAGCTAGAAGAGTTGGAAGAGCTGTCGGGTTGGTCGGGTTCTATAGGACCTACGGGAGTTGCTAATTTGTTTACGGTGATTGCAAGTTCTCTCGGGTCGCCGTTAGCGCACCAATAAGAAGTTTCTGCGGTAGAACCTACGGGGGTAATTTTATCCGCCGTTCCGTTTAAATTGTCAACCTTAAACGCCATTCCTATTTTTAAGTTGTTTCCTGTATATCCGTAAACCGAAACTAACGTGTCAACGTCAATAAAGCCTTCCATAACGGTTTGATAAAACTCGCCGTTAAGGGTAGTTAGAAAACTGCATTTCGTAAATCCTTTATTATAAAGGGCAGTCGCGTAAACTTGAGAAGAATTATCGTTTCCGTTTACAAACATTTCAAAGTTTGTGTTTTTCCACCATTCGGACGGAAGGAAAGTGCCTGTTGTAATTATATGTTTAGCCGACATATAAACGTACATTCCGCTATTGGTAAGGCGTGTGTAGAACGTTGCTTGTTTTCCGCTTCCCGCGCTGTCTGTTACGGTTAATTTATTGGCGTCTATTTCGTTAAAATTAGATAAAGCTTGCCAGTCGGAGAAATTTCCGTCGATAGATAAGTCGTTAGTTTCGTCTATAGCGGTTACTTCAACGTTTGTTGCTTTAAAGTATGCGTTAAAAGAAATAATAGCAGGGTAAACTATTTGTCCGTTTTGAATTTTATAAGACGTAGTGTCGGTAATAGTATAAACCTTAGTATTTCCGACGTATAAATCCGCTACGGTGTTTTTTCTTACTATTTTTAAAGTAAATTCCTGTTGAGGATTATAAGTAACGTCTGTTACGGGGTCTATCGATTTAGCGTCTGAAAACAAATATCCGGTTGAAGAATTCCTGAATACCAAACCGAACGTAGAACCGTTTATTGTAGAAAGGGCAGAACCCGAAGTACCCCTTGCGTCAGCATAGAAAAAGAATCCGTCTCCGTATTGGTCGATAAACCCTAAACCGAGTTTTGCGAACTGTTCGTTTTCGTATTTTCCCGTTAATTTAAAAGTAACGGAAACCGATTGATTTACGCTGTTGTTATCGGTTAAATGCAAAACGTCGTTATTTAACGTAGTGTTGGTTTTTGAAATAGAAATAGTATTTCCCGTTTTAGTGAAATTGGTTGATTCGTAATATTTATCCGTATTGCATACGTCATAAGCTTTTTCGATTTTATTCGTTATCGTAAAAGCAACTTTTCTGGGGTCGGAATTTTCCGCGCACCAGTAGGACGTTGCAGTAGTAGCTCCTACGGGGGTAATTTCGTCTTTTGTGGTTCCGTTGTCTACTTTAAAGGCGATGCCGTATTTTAAATTTACGCTGTAAGAAGGGATAAAAGATTTGTCTATAAAACCTTCGAACACGGTAACGAATTTATTACCTGATTTTTTAGTGATAAATACTGCGGAAGAGAACCCTGAAAATTCTTTATGGTTAGCCCAATATTGATTTGCGTCGCTACCCAAAAACATTTCTACGTTAGTGTTGTCCCACCAGTTATCTGCGTTTTTAACGTCTTTATCGTGATAAGCTTTTGCGTAAACGAAAAGCCCCTTAGAAGTTTTTTCGGTGTAAAAATCAACCCCTTTTTGAGCGTTGGTTTTATCGTAAACCGATTTTTTATTTGCTAAAACGGTATTATAATTAGGTAACTTTTCCCAATCTTCAAAATTACCGTCAAGAGTAATAAAATCGCCGATAGTAGGTACGCAAGAGTAATTTGTAACAGTCGCGTTTATTTGGAAAGACCTTATTTCCGCGTTGCAATTTTCGGTTGCATTACAGGAAAAATCCGTAGATTTTACGCTTTTTGCCAAAACGTTATTAACGAATAAGTCTATTTTTTCGTTATTTCTTACAACGTTGAATGTGAACGCTTTATTTTTATCAAAAGTTACGCCGGTCAATTCTTTATCGGTAGACCAATCCCAATTTCCGTCTTTACGGAAAACAACGCCGAAAGTACTACCCGTAATATTGTCTAAAGAAGTCCCTTCCGTTCCTTTTGCGTTAGCGTAGAAAAACATTCCGTTGTTGCCGTTTAATAATGCAATACCTATTTTTCCGAATAGTTCTCCGCTTACTTTTCCGTCTACTTTAAAAGTTGCGGAAAGGTTAAATACGGAAGTATTGTCGTTGATAAACCCGATGGGATTTTCGTCCGTTTTAGCGTTAGTTAAAGTTACGCTTCTTTGGGCAAAATTATCGTTGCATCTGTCGTAGTTGTTCGCGGAAGACCAATTAGTGTTGTCGGCTAACTCTTTATTTATATTGCTAGAAGAAAAACCGTTGTAACCGCCTTCCATAATTATTTTAGGAAAATCCACAAAACAGTAGTCGTGGTCAATGTTGGTAGAACTTGCTCCGACGGCATAACCCCTTTTGGTAGAAGGCGTATCGTAACCGTCCCCGTCGAATTGCCACATACAAGTGTTGTATCCGCTATAAATATTGTTAAAATAAGAAACTTGGTCTGTATAACCGTAATGCGCTACCCACGCCGAACATTTTAGGGTAGAGTGATCAAAATAGGTACGGAAGTTACTTCCGCCGACGTACATTGCCGAATAATATCCCGCTTGCGCCATTCTATCTACGAACGCGTTGATAATTGCGGTGTTTTGTGCTTTGGTTTTTGCCGAAATTACGTCTTGTTCTTCGTAGTCGAAAAATACGGGAAAGTCTAAAAAGCCTTTGTCGTATCCATAGGAGGCGAGCGTGTTTATAACCCAGTTTGCTTCGTTTACCGCGCCCGTAGTGGAAGTGGCACGCGAATATATGTAAATTCCTACGTGAAGTCCAACGGCTTTAGCACCGTTCATAAAAGTTGTAAACTTAGTGTCTAAAGAAGTTGAATATCCTATACGACATATTACGAAATCGGCATAATTTTTCATTACGTTAAAATCTACGTTTCCTTGATGGACGGATAAATCGTAACCGAAATATTTTATATCGCTTTGCGTCCACGCGTTAGCTTTGTTGTTTTCGCTTTTTTTCACGTTAAAACTTAAAGCCAAAAATAAAACGCATAAACAAGAGAGCAAAACCGTG
>CAJMEI010000062.1 GCA_905212395.1 uncultured Christensenella sp.
TTGAACTTCTTCTTTTTCTTCTTTGGGTTTAAAATTTTCTCTGATTTTATTTTCAATTTCTTTTGCAATGTCGGGGTTATCTTTCAACCAATCTTTCGCCTTATCTCTTCCTTGCGCGATTTTATTTCCGTTATACGAATACCAACTTCCGCTCTTTTCGAATAATCCGAGTTCTGTTCCCATATCCAAAATACAGCTTTCTTGCGAAACGCCGTGTCCGAAAACAATATCGAATTCCGCTTGTTTGAACGGGGGCGCAAGTTTATTTTTAACGATTTTAGCTTTAGTTTTGTTTCCGTACATTCCGTTAGCGTCTTTTAAAGTTTCGCTTTTTCTAACGTCTATACGAATACTTGCGTAGAATTTTAAAGCTTTTCCGCCCGTTGTCGTTTCGGGATTACCGAACATAACGCCGACTTTTTCTCTTAATTGATTTATAAAAATTACGCAAGTTTTGCTTTTATTAGAAATTCCCGTTAATTTTCTTAAAGCTTGTGACATAAGTCTTGCTTGAAGACCGACGTGAGAATCACCCATATCGCCTTCTATTTCAGCCTTAGGCGTTAAAGCCGCAACGGAGTCTATTACAATTAAGTCTACCGCTCCGCTTCTTACCAAAGTATCGGTAATATCCAAAGCTTGTTCGCCCGTATCGGGTTGAGAAACGTATAAGTTTTCTAAATCCACGCCTAAATTTTTTGCGTAAACGGGGTCTAATGCGTGTTCTGCGTCTATAAAAGCCGCAATTCCGCCCATTTTTTGGGTTTCCGCTATCGCGTGAAGAGCTACGGTTGTTTTTCCCGAAGATTCAGGTCCGTAAATTTCGATTATTCTACCCCTAGGAAATCCACCGATTCCCATTGCAACGTCTAACGCTAAACAGCCCGACGGTATTACTTCTACCGTTTGAGTTACGTTAGAGCCTAATTTCATAATAGCTCCCTTACCGTAATTTTTTTCAATTTGCGCTAAAACCGTATCCAACGCCTTTTGCTTGTCGTTAGTCATATTTACTCCTTATATTCCTTAGTTTTTCAGTTGTTTTCTTCGTTTAATTTTTCATTATTTAACGCGTTTTCGTTTTGAAAAGAACTATCGCCTGCGTCTAAAGCGGTAATTTCATTATTTTCTTCCGAAACGTTTTCGTTTGATTCTTTGCTATCGCTTGCGTCGTCCGTTCCTTGAGAAATTTCTTCATCGACGCTTTCTATTTTTTGATTGTCTATTGCGTTTTCGCCCGGTTCATCTTCGTTTTCAACGGAATTTACTTCTTCGCCGTCGGAAGAATCGGAATTACATTCAACTCCGACCGCGCTATCGGTTTCTTTTAAATTGTCGTTATTTACAATCTCAACGTCCGTTATACCGTAAAGCTCGTCATATTCTTCCATAGTAATTACAACTATTTTTTTACAGTTTTGGTCTTTTGAAACGTAACCGTTTTCTTCCATCCATTCTAAAATAAGACTTGCTCTGTTAAAGCCTATTTGGAAATTTTTAGCAATAGCAACTATGCTTGCGTTATTTGTTTCTATAACGAATTTTAAGGCGTTCTTCTTTAATTCTGCAAGATTTTCTTCCGCTTGACCTTCTTCAACGTTTCTACCTTCTTGCCCCGAAACGATTTTAAAAGCCATATCCAAAGCTTTACTGCTTGCCCTTTCCATTATACGACGTCTTGTTCCGTCAAAAACGTTTTTGCTTACGGCAATTTTCCCTTCGAACCCGACGGCAACGTAACATAAACCTATTTGCTTATCGTCTTCGTTTACGTCGGCATAACCCGTAGTTGCGATAGCCAAGTCGCAATTACCCGTTTTTAAAAGCCCCGTTGCCATTTCAAAAGCCGTTTCAGCGCTAACGACGCCTTTTTCGGAGATTGTGCTTTCTTTTACGTTTAATCTATCTATTTTAGATTGAGCGTTATAGCAAACCATACCTTCGTAAAAAACTTCGCTTGCCCCGCTGACTGAAACGATTTTTTCACTAATTAAACCGCCCGTAAAAGATTCGGCTACAGATAGCTTTAAATTTTTTTCCTTTAAAAGCGATACGAGTTCCTCTTGTTTACTCATTGTTTTTCTTCTCCTTTAAAACGCATTTATTTTTTATAAACATCTCTATTCCCGATAAAATGGTAATAACTACTGCCACGCAGAACAAAACGAATCCTGTAATCCTTAAAGCCTTACTAAAACCGCACAAATTAAAGAAATTATAACCTATTAGCAAAATGACGATGCAAACGTCTTGAACGGTGGTTTTAATTTTTCCCCATTTATCCGCCGCAATTACGGTAGATTTAGAAGCGGCTATCATTCTGAAAAAGCTTACGATAAATTCTCTTGCCAAAATTAAAGCAACCCCTATTCCGCCGACTATATTATTTATAAGTATTCCGTTTACGCTTATAATTAGCGTTAAAGCGGTCATAACCAAAACTTTATCGGCAATAGCGTCTAAAAACTTACCTAAATCGGTTACTAAATTGTATTTTCTAGCTATGTATCCGTCGATAAAATCCGTGCATGCGGCAATCACAAATATTAAGCCTGCCCATACGTAATTGTACGGAATACACGTTAAATAAAAAAAAGCGATGAAAACGGGAATTAAAAATATTCTCGTTAAAGAAATTTTGTTAGGCAAATTCATTTTACAATTCCTCCACACAAATCGTAATTAAAAGATTTTTCTATTAAAACCGTATATTCTTCACCTTGAACTATATCTTCGTCCCCTGAAAAATATACTACTCCGTCTACTTCAGGCGCGCTGAAATACGCCCTTCCGTAAAAACTTTGTTTTTCGTAATCAACCCCATCGCAAACGACTTTAAGTTCTTTTCCGATAAAACGTTTAAGATTTTCTTTGGAAATTTTCTTTTGAACGTCGTAAAGCTTTTTAACTCTTTGTTTTTTCGTTTTTTCGTCTATTTGGTCGGGGAAATTATACGCAGGCGTTCCTTCTTCTCGCGAATAAGCGAAAAATCCCGCGTTGAATAATTTAGCCTGTTTAATAAAATCTACCAAATTTTCAAAAGCCTCTTCACTTTCGGACGGGAAGCCCGCAATAAACGTAGAACGAACTGCAACGCCACCGTCTTGCAACTTTTTAACTAGTTTTAAATACTCTTCTTTATTTCCACGCCTATTCATCTTTCTTAAAATTTCATCGTCGGCGTGTTGGAAAGGGATATCCGCGTATTTAATTATTTTATCGTTGGTGATAATTTCGTTTATCAACTCGTCGGTAAACTTATCGGGATAGCAGTATAAAAGTCTGATAGAACCGACTTCTTCCATTGCCGTAAGCTCTTTTAAAAGTCTTACTATACTCGGCTTTCCGTATAAGTCTTTACCGTATAAAGTAACGTCTTGAGCAACTAAAATAAGCTCTTTTATAAAACCTAATTTTTTAACTTCTTCTTTAAGTTCTTCGATAGGCTCGCTAAAATATTTCCCGCGAATATATGGAATTAAACAGTAAGTACACCTATTATCGCAACCGTCGGCGATTTTTAGATAAGCGTAATGATAAGGCGTTGTTAATATTCTAGACTCCGTTTGAGTTTTGTTGCCTTTTCCTACTAAATTTACCCTTTTGTTTTTGTAGATTTCTTCTATACCCGTTTTTAACAACTCGTAATCGAAAGTACCTAAAAACAAGTCTACTTCGGTAAGCTCGTCATAAAGCTCTTTTATAAATTTTTGCGGGAGGCAACCCGTTACTACTATTTTTTCCAAAACGCCGTTTTCGCGCAAGGAATTGCATCGCATAATTTCGTTTATAGCTTCTTCTCTCGAAGAACACAAAAACGCGCACGTATTTATTATAATTATCTGAGCGTTTTCTATTTCGTTGGTAATTTCCGCAAATTCCTTTAAATAATAAAGCATTTTTTCGGAATCTACCCTGTTTTTATCGCACCCGAGCGAAATAACGCCTATTTTCTTACGTTCCATTTTTCTCCGTTATTTTTGTTATAAAACGTAGCCGAATTATTTTTGTTCGCCAAACATTTTATCGTAATCTTCCATCGTGATTTTTACTTCGCTTTTATTGTTTTCCAAAGAGTTTCCCACGTAGCCGTTTTTAACCATCCAATCTTTTAAAACGGACGCCCTATTAAATCCTACTCTCAATTCTCTTTGCAAAGCGCAAACGCTTGTACTTTGAGTTCTTATAACGAATTCCAAAGCTTTTTTCTTTAATTCGAAATCTTTGTCGTCGTCATCATCGGTTTCACCCGTTAAAACGGTATCGGAAGAAGACGTTTTATCCAAATACGCTTTGATTTTTTCGTCAAACACACATTTATTATTTGTTTTTAAGAATTGTACTACTTTAAAAATTTCTTCTCCGCTGACGTTAGGACCTTGCGCCCTTACCAAATGGCTGTCGTTAGGGGTGAAGAAAAGCATATCTCCGTGATTTAACAAATTTTCCGCTCCCGTTTCGTCGAGAATGGTTCTACTGTCTACCGCCGTTTGCATTTTTAATGAAATTCTTGTAGAGAAGTTTACCTTTATATCTCCCGAAATTATTTCTACGGAAGGTCTTTGCATTGCAAGTATAACGTGTATTCCCGCAGCCCTTGCTTTTTGCGCCAAAATTTGAACCTTAGGTAAAATATTTAACTTGTCCGCGCTGACTAAATCCGCAAATTCGTCGATAAATAAAACTATTCTGGGCATTTCTTCCCTATCTTTCATAATTTTATTGTATTCGGCAATGTTTGCGCAACCCGCTTCTTGAAGCTTTGAGTACCTACGCCCCATTTCTTTAACTGCCCAGTCCAAAATTTTAATAATTTTGGGTCTGTCGACTATTATTTCGTCTATTAGCAAATGCGGAACGCCTTTAAACGCCACGAAATCTACGCCTTTGGGGTCGCAAATTATCAAACGCATATCCTTTGGAGAGCATTTTTGCATCATACTAACCAAAATAGAACGCACGAAAACCGATTTACCCGAACCCGAACAACCCGCTATTAAAATATGGGTAAGTTTTGCAAGTTCCATTACCAAAACGTTTCCTATAACGTCTTTTCCGACGACGAAAGGTACGTTTTCCGCTTTTGCCGAACAAAATTCTTTACTTTCTATAAGTTCTCTTAAACTTACCGTTACCCTATTTTCGTTAGGAACTTCTACCCCGACTTTATTCGATTTGGGTACGGGCGCAATTCTTAATTGTCCCGCGCAGTTGAGCTGAACGCCCATATCTTCTTGTAATCCCGTTATATCCCTTATCGCAACGCCTATCGGAACGGGTAAATCGAACCTTGTAAGCGTCGGTCCGTGATGAATTTCCGCAATCTCCATAGAACGCTTTTTCATAGTTTCTATAACGGCTAAAATTCTTTCTTTGCAAAACGCGAAAAATTGTTCTAACTGCTCTTTATTTTCGTTTACGTTGTAATGATTGAGCATTGTAGTCGGGAAAGAATTGAATACAAAATCGCTGTAATCGTAATTTTCCAAAGAAATTTCTTCTTTCTTTTCTGCGTTTTTAATTGCCCCGAAGTAATCTCTCTTATCCTCGTTTTGAGAAGAAGCAAAATAATCTTTCTCATCCGAATTTTGAGAAGAAAAATAATCTTTCGTTACGTCTTGCTTAGGAAGGTCGTAAAATTTACCGGCGGAATTTTGTTCTGCAAACGAAAAACCGTCTTTTTGAACAAACGAATTGTCGTTTATATCCGAATAAGATTTTTGAGAATACAAATTTTTATCGGAATAAGAATTTTGATTTAAGTTTCCTTTTCCATCGTAATCGCGTTTTTCAATCTCCGTAGAAAAATCTTCTTTTTTATCGAAAACGTATTTGCTGAAATCTTTTTTATAGCTTTCTTCCCCGTCTTTTTCGTCATTAGAACGCTTTTTAAAAGACAACCTTGAATACACGTCGGAATAAGTTTTGTTTTCTTCCTGTTCGGAATTAGAAAAATCACTCGCTCCGTAGGGGTTAAAGTTTACGTTTTTATTGCCGAAATAATTTTTTTCTTCTTGCTCGCTTTCTGTTTTAGGAATAAATGTTTCTGGCGTTATTCGACTATTTTCTAAGTCTTCGTCGCTTGAAAAACTTTTGTAGTTTTCGTTTAAGGATATAGGTTCGGAAACGTTATTCGAATAATTATATCCCGTGTTAAAAGTTTCTTCTTTTACGCTTTTGTTAGATTTTTTTCTGAGCGAATCTTGAAGCAGAGAAACTATATCTTTATCGGCTTTTTTCTCTTCTACGTAAGGTTTATAAGACTTTGCCAAAGGTAAATCGTAAACATCTTTCTGTTCTTCCGTAGGAACGGTTGCGTTATTGAAAAACGGCAAACTGACTTCTTGTTTATTATCCGATTTTCTAGAAAAAGCGAAATCTTTTCTTTTTACGATTTTAGTTACGATATAAACTATTACCGCAACGAAAATTAAAGAAAATAAAACGTAAGCGCCTATCGAACTTAAAATGCTGGCAAATAGTCCTACCGATAACGCCATAAACGCTCCGCCGAAAGAAGAACGCTTGTCAAAGCCCATTTTATAGCATTTGGAAACGTAATCGGAATATTCGCCGTTATAAGAAGCCGACGCCAAATGTATTATCGAAAATAACGAAAAAACGGTAATAAAAGTTAAAAGGAATTTAGACAGCGAAAATTTAAGCTTAATTTTTAAGCCCGCCACTATTAAAACCCCGAATACCGAAAACAAAAAGAAAAACGCGTAAGACGTTAAGCCGAATATGCCGAGTAAAACTCCCCTTATGTTTAAGCCTAATTGACCGAAGAACAAATCTCCCCCGATTAAGCAAATTAAACCTACTATAGAAAATACTACGAGTAAAATTCCCAAATTTTCAAGAGAGAAAAATTTTGATACTGCTTTTTTTGTTTTCAAAATAGTTTTCCTCCCTTAATTACTACTAATATTAAGTATA
>CAJMEI010000063.1 GCA_905212395.1 uncultured Christensenella sp.
CACGCAACACTCTTCCGTAGATTTTAACACTTAACGATTTCGTCAAAAACTGTTTTGTAACTTTAATTTTTAATTAAATATTTTTACTAAAAACTTACCGCCACAACTTTTAGTTGTAGCGGTATTTATTTTTAATTTGTTTCAAGATTTTAATTTTTCTTATTCTAAACTTATTAACTTTTAAAAAAACTATTATACTCTAACGCCTGCTTTATAAAATTTTTCGGCGTTTTTACAAAAAATCATTTTCTTTCCGCGTCGGCTGTGAATAACGCGTACACTTCGCTTTTATGCACTCCCCTATCTTTCGCGACTTGTTTTATCGCTTCGTTTTTAGTTAGTCCTTTATCTAAATAATATTTCAAATGTTGCTCTATACGTTCGGGAAAGGCTTGTTTTTGCTTATTTCCTTCTACGATTAAAACGAATTCGCCTTTAAGTTCTCCGCTGTAACCTTCGCTTAAATTAAACTCGAATCTTTGCTCGTGAATTTTGGTTATTTCCTTTACCGCAACGGCTTTTCTTTCGCCCAAAAATTCGTATAAATATTCTACCGTTTTTGTTAAGTCGTGCGGGGCGCAATAAAAAATTATAGGAACGCGTATTTGATTTAAGCTTTCTAATTCCCTTTTTATATCTCCCTTTTTGTCGGGTAGAAAGCCGTAAAAATAAAATCTTCCTTCGTTTAAGCCCGATAAAATAAGTGCAGGCACAAACGCGCACGCCCCCGGAACTACCGTATATGGCAAATTATTTTCTATAAGCTTTTTACTTAAAACGTCGCCGGGGTCGGAAATTATCGGAGTTCCCGCGTCGGAGATTACAGCCACTTCTTTTCCTTGTCGAAGTAATTCTATTATTTTATCGCTTGCGTTTGATTCATTAAATTTATGATAAGATATAAGCGGTTTTTTAATATCGTAAGCGTTTAATAAAACGAGAGAATGTCTTGTGTCTTCGCACGCAATGACGTCAGCTTGTTTTAAAACTTCTACGGCTCTAAAAGATATATCCTTTAAGTTGCCTATCGGCGTTGAAACGAAATATAACATATTTTCCTTAATTTTCGTAATTTGGTAGTACCTTAAACGGTCTTTTTACGCCTTTTACGGCTTCCACAAGCGCAAGATACGGTTTTTGAGAATTTTTAGCCACGACGAATTGTAACACGCAAGGATTTAGTCCCGCCTTTTCTAAGTCCGAAAAAAGTTCGGGCAAACGCTCCGTCCGTTGACAAATTCTAAGCCGTCCGCCGTGTTTTAACATTTTATACGCGCTAAAAGCTATTTCGCTTTGAGTAATTTCTACTTCGTGCCGACAAATTGCTATTTCACGCTTTAAATTTTGTTCTCCGCTGTCCTTTTTTTTATACGGCGGATTGCACAGTATTAAAGAATACCTATTTTTGTAATTTTCGCTATTTTCTTGCAGTTTACCTTTTACGACGTAGCATTTATCGTCCATTTTATTTATTTCTAAGCTTTTTTCACACAAATTTGCAAGTCTAGGTTGAATTTCAAAAAATCCTACTTCTTTTACAAAAGGCTCGTTTAAAGCCAAAAAATGTATTCCGACTATTCCGCAACCCGAACAAATATCCGCCACCGTTTCGCCTTTGTTCGCCTTTAAAAATCGGCTTAACACAACCGAATCGGACGTAAAACGGTAAAACCTATCGTCTTGCAATATTTTGTAATCTCCTATTAAAAGAGATTCTATCGTAACGTGTTCTTCCATAATAAAAAGCAATAAATAAAGCCCGATTAAATAGTCGGGCTTTGATTTTGTTTATTTCCTTACTCTTCAACAGGCGCGGAAACGGGGCAAGTAGACGCGCAAGCTCCGCAAGAAATGCAGGTATCTGCGTCTATTACGTATTGAGTATCTCCCGCAGATATAGCGGAAACGGGGCAAGTTTCTGCGCAAGCTCCGCAAGAAACGCAAGCATCGGTAATTTTGTAAGCCATGGTAATTCCCTCCTAAATTTAATAAATCAAATTTTCAGCAAATATTATATTGCCGAATTGTTAAACCATTATATCATCTTTGTTTTAATAATTCAAGATTATATCACAAGTTTTTTGTTTTTTTTAAAATTTTTTATTCTTTGTCTTTTAATCTATCCATAACTTCGTTGCAAGTATCGTACCCGTAACCCTTGCTTAAAAGTTTTCTGTATACGGAAGATAAGGTTTTTTTATCCCTTTCTTTGCCTTTTAAAAATTTAACGGCAATTTCATAAGCGGAATCCGTATCTTCTTCCACGTTTTCTAACGCTTTTTTTATGACTTCTTCTCCGCAACCTTTTATTTTTAGTTCCCTTTCTATTAAATATTTGCCTTTTTTGAATTTATAACACTCGGCGTAATTTTCTGCGTAAAGTTCATCGTTAATAAAACGATAGTCCTTTAATTTTTCTATAACCTTATCGCGCAAGCTTAAAGTAAAACCTTTTTTTTGCAAATAATCTCTTACTTGCTTTTCGGTTTTGTTCGATTTAGAAAGTAGCCCCATCGCCTTATCCAAAGCGTGAGTGTATAAAGAAGAAATTTGTATTTCGTCAAGCTTTTCAGTGGAAATTACTTGCCCGACTTTTAGCCTGTTTTCTACTACCGTTTCTAGCCTTAACGAACAATAATACGTCCCGTCTAAATAAATATTACAGTGTTTATCGCTATGAGTTTGCATTGAAATTTGAGTGATAGTTTTCATTTATACTCTACAAAACACTCCTTTAATAAACTTATAGACGGCTTTTTATTTATTATACTGCTAATTTGCTCCGCTACGTTTTTATTTTTTTCACACGCAAAAGTAACGGTAACGAAACTAGAAAACTCTTTATTTAAAACCGATATTCCATTAGATGAGAAAAAGGAATTTAAACTGCTGAAAGAAACGTAGTCAAGTTCCAAAACGTAAACGTCGCTTAAAGTCATTTTACATATTCCGCATTTGTCCAAACAACTTTTCGCGGAAGAAAAATACGCCCTGACAAGTCCGCCCGTTCCGAGTTTTATTCCGCCGAAATATCTGGTAACGACTACCGCCACGTCTAAAAGCTTTGAGCTTTCTATTGCGTTAAGGATAGGAAGTCCTGCGGTAGAACCGGGTTCTCCGTCGTCCGAAAATTTAGCCGTTCCGTCCTTTAACTTGTAGCAATAACAGTTGTGGGTTGCGTTTGAATATTCTTTTTTTACGGAATTTATAAATTCCCTTGCCTGCTCCGCCGTTTCTACACGTTTGCAACTAGTGATAAAAACCGATTTTTCTATATTTATTTCGCTTTTGCCGTTTTCTTTAACGGTTAAATAATCGTTTAACAAAATAACTCAACTATCCTTGCGTGATGGCGTTTTTAGCCATAGAAAAAAATTATTTAACAAATATAACTCTAACGTGAGCTTTTTTGCCTTTATGCAATACGAAATCTCCATTTTCGTAAATTTCGTCGGGAAGTTCTAACTGACCTTTTTCAAGCTTAACTTCGTTTATCAAAACGCCGCCGCCGTCAATAAGTCTTCTGCCTTCGCCTTTGGATTTTGCAAAGCCTGCCCTTAACAATAATTCGGGAACGTCTTTCGTCTTTTCGGTTTCAAGCTTAGGCATTGCGGAAATATCCCCCGAGAACGCGCCCCTTACCTGCGACAATACTTCTTCGGCTTTTTCTTTCCCGTGAACGAGCGCCGTAACTTCGTAAGCAAGTCTTTCTTTCGCTTTGTTTATGTCGCGTCCTTCTGCGGTTAAATCGGCAATTTCGTCAAGTTCCATAAAGGTTAAAAGCTTCATACACTCGGCAACCTTACAGTCTTCCACGTTTCTGAAATATTGGAAAAAGTCGTACGGAGAACATTTATTTTCGTCCAACCATAACGCGCCTTTCGCGGTTTTCCCCATTTTTTTGCCTTCGCTGTTTAAAAGAAGCGTACAAGTTGCGCAAAACGCGTCTTTCCCTTCTTTTCTACGTATTAAATCTACCCCCGCAAGCATATTTGACCACTGGTCGTCCCCGCCAAGCTCTAATTTGGCGTTGTAATGCTTGTTTAAGTATAAAAAGTCGTAACCTTGCATCAACATATAGTTGAATTCCAAAAAGGTTAAGCCTTTTTCTAATCTTTGTTTATAACATTCGGCGGTAAGCATTTTGTTTACCGAAAAATACGCGCCTATATCCCTTAAAAAGTCAATGTAATTTAGGTCTAAAAGCCAGTCCGCATTATTTGCCATTATCGCGCCGTTTTCGCCTTCGAACGTAATAAAACGCGACATTTGCTTTTTAAATTGCGCAATATTGTAATCTATTTGCTCTCTCGTAAGCATTTTACGCATATCCGTTCTTCCGGACGGGTCGCCTATCATTCCCGTTCCGCCACCGAACAACGCAATCGGCTTATGCCCCGCTCTTTGCATATGCGCCATCATCATAATAGGAATATAATGACCGATATGTAAAGAATCCGCCGTCGGGTCAAATCCTATATAAAAAGCTACTTTTTCGGTGTCTAAAAGTTTGTATAAATCTTCTTCGTAAATGGTTTGCTTAATAAAGCCCCTTGCTTTTAATGTGTCTAAAACGTTCATATCTTCTCTCCGTTTTTTAAAGGCTCTCGTTTTGCGTGAAACCTTTTTTTAGCCAAATCAGCATATTTCTTATTTATAAAATCTTAACCGAATATTTAAAAATCGTATTATTTTTATTCGACTAAATAAATAATCTATACGCTCTTTTACTATTTTAACATTTTTATAATATTTATGCAAATAAGTTTTATGAAAATATTTGTAAATTGATTTTTTTTATGTTATAATTAGTAAAAAATAAAGTTAATTTATTTGGAGGATTAAAAATGCAATATTCCAGAGAAGTTGAAAACATGGTATGCATTGCAAAAGGACCTAAACATAATCCTGCTCCTATTCCGGAAGAAGGAAAATGGGTATTTGCAAAAGAAATTACCGACATCAGCGGATTTACACACGGTGTAGGTTGGTGCGCACCCCAACAAGGAGCTTGTAAATTATCGCTTAACGTTAAGAAAGGTATCATCGAAGAAGCTTTGGTTGAAACAATAGGTTGTTCGGGTATGACTCACTCGGCTGCAATGGCTGCGGAAATTCTTCCCGGTAAAACCATTTTGGAAGCTTTGAATACCGACCTTGTTTGCGACGCTATCAATACCGCTATGAGAGAACTATTCTTACAAATAGTTTACGGAAGAAGTCAATCCGCTTTCTCTGACGACGGTTTAACCGTAGGCGCAGGCTTAGAAGATTTAGGAAAAGGTTTACGTTCGCAAGTTGGTACTATGTACGGTACTAAACTTAAAGGCGTTAGATACCTTGAAATGGCAGAAGGATACGTAACCAGACTCGCTCTCGATTCCGATATGCAAGTTATCGGCTACGAATTCGTTTCTCTCGGCAAAATGACCGATTTCATCAAAAAAGGTCTTACCCCCGACGAAGCTTACAAAAAAGCTATGGGACACTACGGAAGATTCGATAACGCTTATAAGTATATCGACCCTAGAAAAGAATAAGGGAGGAAAAAAGAATGTCATTATTTGAATCTTATGAAAGAAGAGTAGATAAAATCAATGCGGTTTTAGCTAACTACGGAATTAAATCCATAGAAGAATGTAAAGATATTTGCCTTGAAAAAGGCGTTGACTGCGACAAAATCGTAAGAGGAACTCAACCTATTTGTTTTGAAAACGCAGTTTGGGCTTACACCGTAGGCGCTGCTATCGCAATTAAAAAAGGTTGCGTTAAGGCAAAAGACGCGGCTGCCGCAATTGGCGAAGGCTTACAATCTTTCTGTATTCCCGGTTCGGTTGCAGAAAACAGAAAAGTAGGATTGGGACACGGCAACTTAGCCGCTATGCTTCTTGACGACAATACCGATTGTTTCTGCTTTTTAGCAGGACACGAATCTTTCGCTGCTGCAGAAGGCGCAATTTCTATCGCGTTAAACGCTAATAAAGTTAGGGGCAAAGATTTAAGAGTTATTCTTAACGGTTTAGGAAAAGACGCCGCTATGATTATTTCAAGAATCAACGGCTTTACCTACGTTGAAACCGAATTCGACCCTTACAGCGAAGAAGTTAAAGTAGTTTACGAAAAAGCTTATTCGGACGGACCGAGAGCAAAAGTTAAATGCTACGGCGCGGATAACGTTCCCGAAGGCGTTGCTATTATGAAAATGGAAAACGTAGGCGTTTCTATTACGGGAAACTCTACCAATCCTACCCGTTTCCAACACCCCGTTGCAGGAACTTACAAAAAGTGGTGTAACGAAAACGGAAGAAAATACTTCTCCGTTGCTTCCGGTGGCGGTACGGGAAGAACTCTTCACCCCGACAATATGGCGGCAGGTCCTTCCAGCTACGGTATGACCGACACCATGGGAAGAATGCACTCGGACGCACAATTCGCAGGTTCTTCTTCCGTTCCCGCTCACGTTGAAATGATGGGCTTAATCGGAATGGGAAACAACCCGATGGTTGGCGCTACGGTTGCAGTTGCGGTTGCAGTAGAAGAAGGAATGAAAAAGTAATTTTAATTTAAACTTTTAGCTTTTTCTATTGTAAAGGAAAAGATTTAATTTAGTTTTTTAAAATACTTTAAACTCGATATTAAAATATTGATAATATCTAGATTCTATTGATTAAAATTAAATATAATTTTTACGCCGTTTTAGAGTTTTCTAAAACGGCGTGATTTTTTAGTAAGTTTTTATTTTACTTACTATATTTTAGGGTTGAAAAAATATTTTCAACCCTAATTTTAATAGAAAATAAAAATAAAAATCCAATTATTTATAAAAAACTATTTTTTAGATAATAAGTTAGCAAATAATTGCTTT
>CAJMEI010000064.1 GCA_905212395.1 uncultured Christensenella sp.
AAGATCATTGGGAGAAATTATATAAATAACATTTTCTCGAAATGCGCACTGGCTCAAGCGGGTTGGTGCATTTTTTCTTCTAGAGCGTGTTTAAAACGATTACCGTTTCCTTTTTATTCGGATCTGTAATATGCTTGACGTAGAAATAAGTAAAAACTATAATGAAGAAGAACTAACTAGATATCAAAATAGAAAATTTGGTATATTTGAGTGGTATAAATCATTAAATAAATTTTTAGAAAATGTTGATAAATTAAAGATGGTTATAAAATGACAAAAGCAGAAATAAATAAAAGAATATTTGAATTACAGTTAGATGATGAAATTATTAAATTTGTAGATGAAAGATTGTCTGAACTAGAAACAAATAGCCAAGAAAAAATTGTTGGACAAAATTATACTGATAGCTTTCAAGACTATATATCACAGAAAATCCATTATAAAGCAGCTGAAAACTTTGATGATTCAGAATGTCCCAATTTAGTTTATGATGATAAAACACCATATATTAAATTGATTAAAGAAATCAAAAAAAGTTCTCTCGTAAAATGGTCGATAATTACTTCGATATGCGGATTTATCATATCTTTAATCTTTATAACGGCTTTAAATATTCTTTAATGAGGGACGCCTAAAGGTTAACGCGCGTTTAGTTTAACAAATAGAGTAAAAATTTATTCTTGTAAAAAAATTCATATTTTTCCTATATAAACTCAAAATAGATATAGGAGAAAAAATGGATAAAAAAGGAGAATTACTACTTAGCTATATAAACGGAATATGTAAAGCGAACGAATATAAAATAATAAATTCGGGCGAAATAACGCTTTATAGTCCGCAACTTTTTCCCGATAAAGAAAGCGTAAGAAAGTCAATAAAACAGCTTGACGACGAAGAATATATAAAAGTTAGGTTTTACGACGGCGAGCAGTATTGTTTATGTTCTTCTGTAAAGGGAAAGGAGTATTTTGAAAACGAAAGGCTATATAAAAAGACTTTAAAAAAAGATAAAAGAGTCGTTTTTTTTGCTTCGCTTTTAGGTAGTTTTTTAGGTTCTTTAATAACTCTGTTCATTTTTTGTTAGTAAAATAATATGTTAAACAAAAAAGAAAACGCCGTTATGGGGTATTTATATTCTAAGTGCAAATCAAGCGGAGATTGTTTGGTGTCAGAGCAAGAAATAATCGTCGCATTATCTCACAAATTAAAACTTAACGAAAAAACGTTAAATTCCACGCTAGAATCTTTAAGGTTGGACGGCTATATAGATTTAATTTATTCCGACAGGAAAGGAGAAAGAGTAATAGTCGTATCGCTTTTAAGTAAAGGTGCGTCTTATCCGAGGGAGAAAATTCAGCGGACAAGGCAACTACGGTTTAAAATAACTTGGGCGGTAATAGGCGCGCTCGTTTCGTTCGTTTTGGGAAGAATTTTGATATACGTTTTTAAATAATCTAAAATTAGGAAAATTTAGATAAAGTTTTAAATAATTTTGCGTCATAAAAAAATTTTAAGATACTTTTTAATATTATGAAAGAATTTATTTTACACAGCAAATTCGCCCCTACGGGCGACCAACCAAAGGCGATAGAAACGCTTACGGAAGGGTTAAAAGACGGATTAAGGACGCAGGTTTTACTAGGCGTTACGGGGAGCGGTAAAACGTTTACCATGGCTAACGTTATAAAAAACGTAAACAGACCTGCGTTAGTTCTAGCGCACAACAAAACTTTGGCGGCGCAGTTGTGTAACGAATTTAGGGAGTTTTTCCCCGAAAATAGAGTTGAATATTTCGTATCTTACTACGATTATTATCAACCCGAATCATATATTCCGCAGTCCGACACTTATATCGAAAAAGATATGTCTATAAACGACGAAATAGATAAACTTCGCCATAGCGCGACTTCGGCGTTGGCGGAGCGTAGGGACGTAATAGTGGTATCTTCCGTTTCGTGCATATACGGTTTAGGCGCGCCGGAAGAATATTTTAAGCTTGCCATAGAATTATACGTCGGGGACGAGATAAGTATGGACAAGCTTATTTCTCGTTTAATAGAAAATCAATACGAGAGAAACGACGTAGATTTCAGGCGTTCTACTTTTAGAGTAAAAGGGGACGTTATAGACGTAATACTCGCCCAAGACAGCGAAAGGGTTATAAGAATAGAGTTTTTTGGCGACGAAATAGATAGACTTAGCGAAGTAGATTACGTTACGGGTAAAATAATAAACGTATTAAAAAGAGTAGTAATTTATCCCGCAAGTCATTACGCGGTAGAAGCCGAAAAAATGAAAAACGCTTTAAAAAACATTAAAGCGGATATGGAAAAAGAAGTGGCGGACTTTAAAAATCAAGGCAAGCTATTAGAAGCCGAAAGGTTAGCTCAAAGGACTTCTTACGATATGGAAATGATGAACGAAATAGGGTATTGTAGCGGAATAGAAAACTATTCGCGTTACTTCGACGGTAGAAGCGTAGGACAACCGCCCTTTACTTTGCTCGATTATTTCCCCGACGATTTCGTACTGTTTATCGACGAAAGCCACATGACGATTCCGCAAATAAGGGCGATGTACAACGGGGATAGGGCTAGAAAAGATAACCTTGTCGGTTACGGATTTAGGTTAAAATCGGCTTACGACAATCGTCCGCTTACGTTTTCGGAGTTCGACCAAAGGGTCGGGCAAATGATATGTATAAGCGCAACTCCCGCCGATTACGAATTGAATATTGCGGGGCAAGTTGCCGAACAGGTAATTCGTCCTACGGGGCTATTAGACCCGATTATACAAATAAGACCGAGTAAAAATCAAATAGACGATTTAACGGATGAAATAAAAAAAGTTACTTCTAGAAAGGCTAGAACGCTCGTTACCACCTTAACCAAAAAAATGGCGGAAAAACTTACCGATTATTTAAAAGAACGCGGTATGAAAGTAAGGTATATGCACAGTGAAATAGACACTTTGGAGCGTATAGACATAATCAACGAGTTAAGGCGCGGAGATATAGACGTATTAGTCGGAATAAACCTATTAAGAGAAGGCTTGGACTTGCCCGAAGTGGAGTTAGTCGCTATAATAGACGCCGACAAAGAAGGATTTTTAAGGAGCGCGACTTCTTTAATACAAACGGTGGGAAGGGTTGCAAGAAATTCTAACGGATATTGCATAATGTACGCGGATAACGTTACGGGAAGTATGAAAAAAGCAATAGACGAAACGGAAAGAAGAAGGAAAATTCAGCTAAAATACAACCAAGAAAACGGCATAATACCAAAAACCATAATAAAAGACGTGGTAAACACGCTAGATGTAAACGCTAAAAAGAAAAAGTCTGAAGAAATATTGTTAAAGGATATTCCCGACGAAATAGAAAAACTAACGGCTATAATGAAAGTACATTCGGCAAATTTAGAGTTTGAAAAATGTATAGAAATAAGACAAACTATAGCCGACCTTAAAAAGAAATTGCGGAGCAGATGATGGACGAAATTATCATAGAAGGGGCAAGAGAGAACAACTTAAAAAACGTCAATTTAAAAATTCCGAGAGATAAATTAGTGGTATTCACAGGGGTATCGGGAAGCGGAAAAAGCACGCTAGCGTTCGACACTATTTTTGCCGAAGGTCAAAGGCGTTACGTAGAAAGTTTGTCTAGTTACGCGCGTCAGTTTTTAGGGCAATTTCAAAAACCCGATGTAGACAAAATAGAAGGCTTATCGCCCGCTATCGCGATAGACCAAAAAACAACTAACAACAACCCGCGTTCAACGGTAGGAACGGTTACGGAAATATACGATTATTTAAGGCTTTTATACGCCCGTAGCGGTACTCCTTACTGCTATAAATGCGGAAGAAAAATAGAAAGGCAATCGGTTGACGATATAGTAGACAAAGTTTTAAAATTAGAACAAGGCAGTAAAATTATTATAAAATCGCCCGTCGTGAGGGGCAGAAAAGGCGAATTTACAAAACAACTTATAGGGTATAGAAAAAGCGGATTCGTAAGGGTTGAAATAGACGGGATAACTTACGATTTATCTGAAGAAATAAAGCTAGACAAAAACGTCAAGCACGACGTAAGCGTCGTAGTAGACAGACTTGTCGTAAAGGACGGGATAGAAAAAAGGTTGTCCGCGTCCGTAGAAACGGCGTTAAAGCTTGCGGACGGTTTAGTCGTTGTTTCCGTAAATTCGGAAAACTATTTGTATTCTACCAAATACGCTTGTCCCGATTGCGATATAAACATAGAAGAATTAGAGCCAAGACTTTTTTCGTTTAACAATCCGTCGGGAGCGTGTCCCGCTTGTAAAGGGCTTGGATATACTTTGGTCGTTTCAAGAGATAAAATCATAAAAGACGGAAGTAAAAGCTTAAATCAAGGCGCGTTGTCTGTAACGGGGTGGAATATAGATACGGGCAAATTCGTTCAAGCGTATTTCGTGGCGTTATCTAAAAAATACGGGTTTAGTATGGATACGCCTGTAAAAGATTTGCCTAAACACGTTTTAGACGTTTTATTGTACGGTACTAACGGGGAAGAATTAGATATTTCGTATAATTCGCGTACGTTTTCGGGTAGCTATAAATCGGCGTTCGAAGGGGTAATCCCTAACCTAGAACGTCGTTATAGAGAAACTACCAGCGACTACGCAAAAGGCGAAATAGAAAAAGTTATGGAACTTTGCAAATGCAACGTTTGTAACGGAAAAAGGCTTAAAAAGGAAGCGTTAGCCGTTAAAATAGGCGATAAAGATATTATGAGCCTATGCGATATGTCGGCTTTGGACATTTATACTTACGTAGAAAACGTTAAACTAGAAAACACTAAAGCCAAAATTGCCGAACCTATTTTAAAAGAAGTAAAAACAAGACTTAAATTTTTAACCGACGTCGGTTTGGATTATTTAACGCTTTCTAGGTCGGCTTATTCTTTATCGGGCGGAGAAGCGCAAAGAATAAGGCTTGCAACGCAAATAGGTAGCGGACTTACGGGCGTACTTTATATTTTAGACGAGCCGAGTATCGGTTTACATCAACGCGATAACGAAAAACTTATCGCTACTATGAAAAAATTAAGGGATTTAGGTAATACCTTAATCGTGGTAGAACACGACGAAGATACTATGAAATCGGCGGACTATATCGTAGACGTAGGTCGCGGAGCGGGCGTTTTCGGCGGAGAAATCGTAGCTACGGGAACGTGGCAAGAAATTGCTAAAAATAAAAATTCTTTAACGGGCGATTATTTGTCGGGGAGAAAGAGTATAGTAATTCCCGAAACGAGAAGACAGTCCGACGGGAGATTTTTAACTGTAAAAGGCGCAAGGCAAAACAATTTAAAAAATATAGACGTATCTTTCCCCGTAGGCTTGTTTACCGCCGTAACGGGAGTGTCTGGTAGCGGAAAAAGTTCGCTTATTAACGAAATAGTGTATCCGTACCTTGCAAACAGGTTAAATAAAGCTTCCGAACGCGAAGGCGTTTGCGATAAAATAGAAGGGTTAGAATATTTTGATAAAGTAATAAATATCGACCAATCTCCCATAGGAAGAACGCCGAGAAGTAACCCCGCAACGTATACGGGCGTGTTTACGTTTATAAGGGAATTGTTCGCTTCTTCCACGGACGCGAAAGAAAGGGGATTTACTCAAGGTAGATTTTCGTTTAACGTGTCGGGCGGACGGTGTGAAAATTGTTCTGGCGACGGAATAATTAAAATAGAAATGAGTTTTCTTCCCGACGTTTACGTTCCTTGCGAAGTATGCAAAGGCAAGCGTTTTAATAGGGAAACTTTGGCTGTAAAATATAAAGGGAAAAGCATTTACGACGTTTTGGAAATGACCGTAGACGAAGCTGTAGATTTTTTTGCAAACGTTCCTAGAATTTACAACAAAATCAAGTGCTTGCAAGAAGTAGGTTTGGGATATATAAAGCTAGGGCAAAATTCCACTACTTTATCGGGCGGAGAAGCTCAAAGAGTAAAGCTTGCAACGGAGCTGTCTAAACGCAGTACTGGTAAAACCGTGTATATTTTAGACGAGCCTACTACGGGACTTCATACGGACGACGTAGCTAAAATTTTAAAAATTTTGCAAAGATTTGCCGATAACGGAAATACGGTAATAGTAATAGAGCATAATTTAGACGTAATTAAGGTTGCCGACTATATTGTAGATTTAGGCTACGAAGGCGGAGATAAAGGCGGAACGGTTATTGCTAAAGGGACTCCCGAACAAGTGGCTATGCAAGAAAAAAGCTATACGGGTCAATTTTTAAAAAAGATTTTAAGTAAGGAGAACGACAATGGATAAACCTTTAACAAAAAAACAAATTAAGGCTATGGAAGAGAAAAAGCTTCGCGAAAAAATGGGCGAAAAAGCGTACGCGCAAAAGCAAGTTTCAAGAAAAACCGAGCTTATGGCAATGTATAATTTCGTAACGATGTTTTTACTTATCGGAATGGGCGTAGCGTGCTTAATGTTCGTAGCGTTTTACGTTTTAGTTCCTAAACTTTACAATTTAGTTTGTTTAATTTTGTTTTCGACTTTGTTTTTGGCGTCCGTAGTTTGCTTTTTCTTGTGGAAATGCTATTACAGCAAAAAAATGAAAAGAGAAATAGAAGAAAATAAAAAAATCATTAAAGAAATAATTGCTAAGGAAAACGATAAACAATTAAAAATAGCCGAGCAGTTAAAACGTCAAAGAAAAGACGTGATATAGAAAAATTCGCCTTGAAAAAGGCGA
>CAJMEI010000065.1 GCA_905212395.1 uncultured Christensenella sp.
TTGATTGCATTAAAGAAGATTTGGCGGGAGCAATTTTAATATATTGTTTACAAAATAAGCAACAAGTACTTGCAAACTTTTTTAAAATATTAAAAACAAACAAAACAAAAAGTAAAAAACTTTTAGAAGAAATTTTAAACACAAAAACCGAATAAAAAATAAGCCACGCTTTTTTGTCAAGCGTGGCTTAAATATTACGATTAAAAATAACTTACGTTAAAAGTTAATTCGGGTCGTAAATTTCTTTATCGGATAAATAATATTTTTGTTTATGCGTTTCAAAGTACGCAGTTAAACCCATAACGTTTACTATAATGGAAAACAACGGGAAAAATAAAATCGAACCCGCTCCGAAAGTGAAGAAAAACAGTAAAACGTTTAGAGTAAAACCTGAAAAATAAGCTATCGTATATTTTATCAGCACGTCGAAAAAGTTTTCTAATTTAGTTTCTTTTATGCTTTTAAATACGTTGGCGTCGTTTGCAATCATGTTCGGTAGTACTAACGCAATAATTCTTTGTTTAATTGAAAAGGCCAATATAAACAAAAGAATAACTACGGGCATTATGAAAAAGCCCAAAACGTTCATAAGCGCGAAAATCAAACCGATAGAAATAAAACAGAGTAAAAATAAAATTAAAAGGTTATATAAAGAGTAGAAAATCGAATAAACTATACCTTTTTTAAAGTTTCTTACCATAGAACTAAAAAATCCGCATTTGGTTTTAGAAGTCATATAGTTGTAAAATACGTTCGTTATCGCAACGTCCGACAAAGCGTTAAGCGTGCCTAAAACGATAAACGAAATAATAGCAAAACATACGTTTAAAGCGTTTTTGTTTATTTGTTTAAAAACAACTTTTAATAAAGCTTTAAAGTTTTCGGCAATATTTTTTCCGTTAGTCCAGCCTTTACCTTTTGCAAATTGCGTAAAAGCGTCTTTTACGGATTTCCATAACGCCGATAACGAGTTAGAAGAAAAAACGGAATTAAGAAAATCTTTTAATAATACGTAGGAAATAGTTGAAAACAAAACGAATAGTACAATTCTGTACAATAAGCTTTTTAAATAGGTTTTGTATTCCAAAAAACTCACTTTTAAAGCGTTTTTAAAATTCATAAATTTTCTCCGTTATCGATTAGATATTTTTTTAAAGCTTTTGAAAGTTGGTCTGGACAAGAAGTAAAATTTCTGCACTTTATTCCTTCTAACAAAGTTATAAGTTCTCTAATATCTCTTCCTTCGCACAATTTAGAAATCCCTTGCGTGTTTCCCGTGCAACCGCCGTAAAATACTACGTTTTTTACCTTTCCGTTTTCAACGTCAAAGGAAATTTGACGGGCGCAAACCCCTGTCGGTATATAATTCATAATTTATCACTCCACCAAAATTTCGTATACGTTTTGCATAATAGATTTGGCTTTTTTCGGCCAGTTTAAATGTATTTGTTTAGCAAGTTGCTTATTAGGAACTTTAATCTTAAGTTCGAAAAGCGGTTGTTGCAATTCTAAGCTCTTTAAAACTACGGTGTAAGAACCGTCTTTATTCTTAAAAAAGTCTGAAACGCATTCTTGCTTAACTCTATAATTTATCTTGTTTTGTTTTACAAAGTTAGAAATTTCTTCTCTTACGGAGTGTGGAATATTTGTATAAAAATCCGCAAGGCACGCCCTTCCCGTTGCCGTAATGGAGTATATAGGAGAACCGTTTTGGGAAAGATTAGTAATAAAATCATCCTCTAAAAGCGCGTCTTTGGTTTCAACGAAATCCATATAGTTAAGCCACTGATTTTTTTGCGCCGTACAAATTTCAATCAAGGTGTTGTCCGTAAGCGGAACTTCCATTTTGTCAAATAAAAACAAAAGTATCAATTTGTTTACTAGCGGTTCGCCTTGAATTGACATGATAATCTCCTTTGTAAAATAAAGCTATAAAGCAAAAGTTATTATAATAAACATTTTTTTAAAAATCAACCATATATAAAAAAAATCTTGAATTACCCGATAAATTGTGGTATAATTTTTTTTAACTACAAGGAGAGTAAAGTGGAAAAAAGTTTTTTAGAATCTTTTAAAGAAAAATGCGACGACGTTTACGTCGGCGGATTTATAATGTGTGAACAAAAGATATACAATTTGCTCGCTTTTATTGCAAAAAACGAACTCATATATTCCATTGTAGAGCGTTGCACTCAAAATTACGATTATTATTCGGCAAAAAGCAGGTGTTTTTTAGATAAAAACGGGGATAAAAGCGTAAAAGTTCCAAGCGACAGGCAAGACGCGATTGCTTTTTGTTATTCGCTTATGTACGAAATTTACAGTGGAAAAGTAATGTTAAACGAAATTTTGGACAATTATTTTTTCGGAAACGTTTATAAAGATAGATTTTCTTCTTTTTGGTTTTTAATCGTCAAGCGTTTTTATCAAGAGATAGTTTCGGTTATAGAAGATATGGAAAATTTGATTAAAAAGGAAGAAAACGAGCAATCTAGTTCTTCAAAAAAAGAAATATCGTTTTTGGATAGCGTAAAAAATCAGTTATATTGCCAAAAAATTAAAACCGAAGATAGAAAATTAGCGATTTATTTTATCAATAAAATAATTGAAAGCATTACTCTTAATTTGTCAAATTCGGAAGTTGCGTATTACGGTTTAAAAGCGTCGCTTAAAGAATATAAAAAAATGAACGAATACGTCGATAAAATCGGGGAGCTTTTAGAAAACAGAAATGAAATATCAAGAAGATAAAATAGACGGAAAAGAAATTTATAACGGCAAAGTTGTAAGTTTAAGGGTAGATAGGGTTAGGCTTCCCAACGGGAAAGAAAGTTTTAGGGAAGAAATATCCCATAACGGCGGGGTAGGCGTTTTAGTCGTAAAAGACGGTAAAGCTTTAATCGTAAAGCAATTTAGATATGCTTACAAAGAAGAGTTGACGGAAATTCCCGCAGGCAAACTTGAAAAAGGCGAACTGCCCGAAATGGCGGGAATAAGGGAACTCGAAGAAGAAACGGGAATAAAAGCTAATAGTTTAAAATATCTAACTTGCATATATCCCACGCCCGGTTATACGAACGAAAAATTGTATCTTTACTTATGCGAAGATTTTTCGTTTGGAAAACAAAAGTTGGACGAAGACGAATTTTTGTCTTACGAATGGGTTTCTTTAAACGAGTTGTACGAAAAAATTAAAGACGGAATCATTAAAGACGCAAAAACCGTTTGCTCGTTACTAATGTATAAATCTAAAATTTATGAATAAAAGTTTAATTGACTACCAAAGGGAAAAGCCTCTTGAATTTCTGATACTTATAATTTTATATTGCGTCGGCGCGTCAAGTATTCCAAATATAAAAATTGCCGACTTTTTTCATTTAGGGCAAAGTTTCGATATGCTTTTTTTTGCGATATTAAAAGCATTAACCGTTATTTTTCCCGCATATTTATTATTCGCATTAAACGAACAAAACGTTTTAAAATTTAACGCCAAGTCGTTTTTTAAAAGTTCCTTAATTTTATTTCCCTTTTATTTAATATGCCTAAATAATATTCCGTTTATTTCGGTTTTGGGTGGTAATTCTAAATTTATTATAAACAAAAATTTCCCCGTATATTGCATTTTGTGCTTAGCTATTTCCGTGTTTGAAGAAATTTGTTTTAGAGGACTTGTTTTACAAAATTTAGAAAATTTTAAAAAGATTAACACTCTTTTTAAAAAAATTGTAATAGGCTCGCTTATATTTTCCGTTTGTCATTTCGTAAACGCTTTTTCGTTTAACGTAGTTTATCTTTTAATGCAGTTAGGATATTCTTTTTTAATCGGTTTAATTTGTTGTTTTTCTTATTATGCGTCCAAATCTTTATATATGCCGATTATTCTGCATTTTATTTTCGATTTCGGAGGACTTATGACCGACTACGGCGTGGCGTGTGGAAATATATGGGATAAAACGTCAATTATAACGACTGTAATTTTATCGTTATTTACTGTAATTTACGGAATTTTTGTTTTTATAAAAGTTTATAAGGAAAAAGAATATGAAAGTAGTGATACAAAGGGTGAGTAAGGCTAAACTTACTTGCGGAGAATTTTTAAGCGAAATAAATAAGGGACTTGTCATTTATTTTGGCGCGCAAGAAGGCGATAGTGAAGATAAAATTTTTAAGATAGCGAAAAAAGTGGTAAATATGCGTATTTTCGAAGACGAAAACGGAAAGATGAATAAATCTGTTTTAGACGTCGACGGGGATATTTTGTGCGTTTCGCAATTTACTTTGCTTGCCGATTGTTCGGGCGGTAACAGACCTAGTTTTATTTTTGCAATGAAACCCGATTTGGCTAATTGTTATTACGAAAAATTTTTATCGGAATTAAGTACTTACGGTCTTCCGATAAAAAAAGGAGTTTTCGGCGGGAATATGACGATAGAACAAGTTAATATCGGTCCTTGCACGATTATTTACGAATTATGAGTATAGAAAACGAAATAGAAAATTTGCTTACGTCGGAAGGAGCGTCATTAGTTGGTTTTTGCGAATTGCCTTACGCTCCGCTTAAAGATTTTCCCGCTTTAAAGTATAGCGTATCTATTGCCGTAAAATTGTCGGACGCCGTTCTTGCTACTATAAAGGAAAGGCCGTCTATATCGTATTTTCATCATTATAGAACGGTAAATACAAGACTAGACCAGCTAGCTTTGTCAACGGTATTGTATTTAGAAAAACAAGGGTATAACGCTTTCCCCATAGGAGCAAGTCAAAGCGATAATACGGTAGATAAAAATTTATTTACGGGAGTTTTTCAACATAAAACTTCGGCAAGATTGTCGGGACTTGGATATATAGGGAAAAACGCATTGCTTTTAACGAAAGAATACGGCTCTAAAGTAAGGTTTTGCACCGTTTTAACCGATTGTCCTTTGCAACGAAATAGGGAAATTTTAGAGAACTTATGCGGAAATTGTAATTTGTGCGTTAAAGCTTGTCCTGCGGGAGCAATAAGCGGAATCGTATATAAAGAGGGAATGACAAGGGAAGATTTTTTCTCTGCAGAAAAATGTTCGGAAAATATGAAAAAGTATAAGGACGTGGGCAGGGGAGCGGTTTGCGGAATTTGTATAGCCGTTTGTCCAAAAAACAAATTAAAAAAATAAAGGTTGTGCGTCCTAAAAAAAATAAAAATAAGAATAAAAAAGCTTAAAGCCGTAAATACTTTTCATAACTAAAATAAAGGAGCATAGTTATGAGTAAAAGAAAAACAAAAATCACAAAAATGACGGAAGAAGATTATAACAATTACGTAATGAGTATGAAGGACGAAAAACCACTAGACGAATTAGACCCTCAACTATTAAATTCCAATAAAAACAAGGATAAAGATTTGTAATTTAAGGTTAAGTTTTTTAACTAAAAATATTCTGCAAAATAAAGAAATGGAAAATATTATTACTTAACTCGTGAGAGTTAACTATTACGGATTATTCTAAAATTAAAAGTAAAAATCCCGAAAATCAGTTGATTTTCGGGATTTTTTAAATCACTTAAATTTTTTAGAATTATAAACATTCTTCCGCTTTGCCGGCATTACCTAAAACGTTGCGTAATTTGTGGCGAACGAGTTCTTTAATGTTAGCTCTAGCAGGTTTAAGATATTCTCTGGGGTCGAACTTTTCAGGGTGTTCGGCAAAGAATTTACGGATAGTTCCGGTCATAGCAAGTCTTAAGTCGGAGTCGATGTTAATCTTACAAACGGAAAGTTGGCTAGCGTGTCTTAATTCGTCTTCGGGAACGCCGATTGCGTTGGGCATTTTTCCGCCGAATTCGTTAACCATTTTAACGTATTCTTGGGGAACTGAAGAAGAACCGTGTAAAACTATCGGGAAACCGGGAAGTCTTTTAGAAACTTCTTCTAAGATATCGAATCTTAACGCGGGGGGAACTAAAATACCGTTTTTCATCGTGCATTGTTCGGGTTTGAACTTATAAGCTCCGTGAGAAGTTCCTATTGCTATTGCAAGAGAGTCAACTCCCGTTTTAGAAACGAATTCTTCAACTTCTTCGGGTCTGGTGTAAGAACCTACTTCGTGGCTTACTTCGTCTTCTATTCCGGATAAAGTTCCGAGTTCGCCTTCTACGACTACGCCGTGGTCGTGAGCGTAATCAACGACTTTTTTGGTTAAAGCGATATTGTCTTCGAAAGAGTGAGCCGAACCGTCTATCATAACGGAAGTAAATCCGCCGTCGATACAAGATTTACAAGTTTCGAAATCGGGACCGTGGTCTAAGTGAAGAACAACGGGAATGTCGGGACATTCGATAACCGCAGCTTCTACGAGTTTAACTAGATAAGTGTGGTTAGCGTAAGCTCTTGCGCCCTTTGAAACTTGAAGTATAACGGGGGCTTTTTCTTCTTTACAAGCTTCCGTAATACCTTGTACGATTTCCATGTTGTTTACGTTAAAAGCTCCGATAGCGTATCCGCCGTTGTAAGCTTTTTCAAACATTTTTTTGCTGGTTACTAATGGCATAGTATATCTCCTTAATATTTTTTTCTTGCATAATTATACACCACTTTTTTTATTATTGCAACGGAAAACGTAAAAAAAATAGAATTGAAATTTTATTTTTTTGGCTTTTGGGGCGGAAAAAAACTTGACAAAAAGATATATATAATAATATAATAATAAAAGTTTTTTGAAAATTTTTAAAAGT
>CAJMEI010000066.1 GCA_905212395.1 uncultured Christensenella sp.
AACTTATTTTTGTTCTCTCTTTTTTATTTTACTAACTATGGTAACCATTTTTTTATCCATGCACCTAATTCTTCCCACCAGCTCATACATTCCACCACCTTTTTCTCTTTTGTGTTCGTTCCACCTTGCACATTAAAAATACCATTGAAACTGTTGGTACAAGAGAATTTTGATGATAGAAATAACTGATAAAATTCGACAAATTTTAACTAAAAATCACACAAAAAAATAAGCAATATTTAATTATCATTTTTTAATATCGCTTATTAAAATCAATTTATTATTTCTATATGTTTCATATCATTAACCATTTTTCACTATAAATTACTCGTATAATGAACATGTAGTCCATTATACATTTTTTTATTCTTAATTTCATTGTATAATATCTACATAGACACTGTGGATTAGTGCAAATTACTATCGCTTTGACGATTATATTAATAGACTCTAACCACAGATGTTTGTTTAATTGTTAATTAGTTAGATAACGCTTGACGTTTAATATTGAACGAATTTACTTTCGACAAGCATTTCGTGGAACACATTGTCTAAAATATTTTGTAAAGGAGTTTTTTTATTATGATTTATGTTGGAATCGATGTTGCAAAAGATAAACATGATTGTTTTGCTATGAATTCTGATGGCGAAATATTAATTGAAAAATTAACCATAACAAACAATTTAGATGGTTTTGAAACTCTCTACAATTCTTTAATGAATTTTTCTGATTCATTAGACAATATAAAAGTAGGGCTTGAAGCCACTGGTCATTATAGTAATAATATTCTAAACTTTCTGACCGAAAAAGGATTTAATATCTATCTTATTAATCCATTACAAACTAATCTTTACGTAAAAGGTCAAAGCCTTAGAAAGACTAAAACAGATAAGTTAGATGCACATGTTATTGCTACAATGCTTGTTTCAGATAACTTAAAACCCTACATACCAGTATCATATCATATTTCTGAATTAAAGTCACTAACTAGACACAGATTTCGTTTAGTTAAGGAAAACTCTAAATTTAAAACTTCTCTTGTAAGACTTGTAGATATTGTTTTTCCTGAACTTCCAAAAATTGTTTCTTCTGTTGCTCAAAAGTCTTGTTTAGCTTTACTTTATGAATTACCAAGTGCTAAAGATATAGCTGAATGTAATCTTACACATTTAACTCATCTTTTATCTGATAATTCAAATAAAAAGTTTGACAGAGAAAAAGCACTTCAAATTAGAGATTTAGCTAGAAAATCCATTGGTTTAAATAGCAACTCTGTTTCATTTGAGTTAAAACAGACAATTAGTATTATTCAGTTTATACAAGAGCAACTTGATGATGTTGAGAAAAGAATAAAAGAAATTTTAAAAGAGATTAATTCTCCAATACTAACAATACCTGGAATTTCTTTTAAAACTGCTGGCTCTATTTTAGCTGAAATTGGAGATATTTCTAGATTTGATTCTCCTGCTAAATTACTAGCTTTTGCTGGACTTGATCCATCAATGTATCAGTCTGGTAAATTCTTTTCTACTCATTCAGTAATGGTAAAACGTGGTTCTAAATATCTTCGTTTTGCTTTGATGACTGCTGCTAGAATGGTTTGTTTAAATGATGCTACCTTTTGTGCTTTTAAAGATAGAAAAATGGCTGAAGGCAAGCATTATATGGTTACAATGGGACATGTAGCAAAGAAGTTGGTTCGAGTCATTTATTATTTATTAAAAACAAATAATGTATATCAAGCTAGCAAAGTGGCTTAATATCAATAATCGCATAGTTTTTAAAAGCATTTTTCGAAATGCTTATTTGTCATGCAATAATTTATCTAAAAAATTTTAAAATTTTTTTACATTAAAAAACCTAAAACGCCAAATACGCATTTTAGGTTAAAGAAAAATTTTTAAATTACTTTAATTTTTCATAAATTATATTTGCCAAAGTAATATCGTGAAGCGCAATACCTACGCTATAAGCGATAATACGTTCGTCGTCGCTTTCTCTACCCTTTACTTTGCCGTTTACAACGTCGCATATTTCTTCAAATCGTTTAAATTTATTAAAATTTTTAAAGTTTTTTAAATGTCCCGTATCGTCGCCGAAAATTTTATCGAAAACTAAGTCGCAATCCATAAAACCCCTTGTGTGAATAGGAACGATTAAACACCCTTTTTTATATTTATCGGGAGTAGTAAAGTCGTTTTCTTGATAAGTAACGGCAGACACTATAACGTCGCAATTATTTACTAAAGAATCGTAATCGTCATAAACTTCAAAAGTAACGTGTTTTCTATCTTTATATTCGGCGATTATTTCTTTCGCTCTGTTTTTATAGTTAAAAATTCTTATAATAACGTCGTGGTCAATAGTGTCGATAAAAATTTTTAAAGCGAGTTTTCCGACTTCGCCAAGCCCTATAAACGCTATCGTTTTAAAATCCTTTTTTGCAAATAGGTATACGGAATGAATTCCTACCGCCGACGTACGAAGTATCGTTAAATAAGAAGCGTCCATCACCGCCTTTAATTGACCGTTTGATAAATCGTACAGCATTAAATTTGCGTTAAGCGACGGTGTATTATCAGGATATCTATTAACCAATTTTACTCCGCCCACGTTTAAAGCAGGAATACAGCAAGGCATGGTATTATAAAAAATACTTCCTTTTTCGTCTAAATGAATAGATGTTTTTGGCGGTAATAAACTTTCTTTTTTATGTTTTATAGTATCATTTACGATTTTTAGCAATTCAAAAGAATCGATATTAATTTTCTTTATCTGTTCATCGGTTATATATCTCATATTTAGTCCTTTTATAATTTACATATACACATTACTATATAAAAAATTATTTAATATGTAAGAGTAAGTATACCATAAATTAAATTTTATTTCAATCAACAAACAAAAAAAACATCCGTTCGGATGTTTTTAGCTTTTTAAAAAATTGTATTTAAAATATAAAATATTTTTGGTGGACCATCGGGGGCTCGAACCCCGGACACCCTGATTAAGAGTCAGGTGCTCTACCAACTGAGCTAATGGTCCAAATATAAAAGCAGATATAACGCTTCTGCTTATGGCGACTCATTTCCTTTTGTTCTAAAAGCACTTATGAGTAAGTGGTGATCCATCGGGGACTCGAACCCCGGACACCGTGATTAAAAGTCGCGTGCTCTACCGCCTGAGCTAATGGACCGTCCGTTTTAAATAAAAATATTATGTTGTTTGGCTGGGGTGGCAGGATTTGAACCTACGAATGCGGGAATCAAAATCCCGTGCCTTACCGCTTGGCGACACCCCAATGTAAGTTTTTAATGGGGCGAGAGATGGGAATCGAACCCACGACCTCCAGGACCACAATCTGGCGCTCCACCGATTGAGCTACTCTCGCCGTTTATTTTGGCGCGCCTGAAGGGATTCGAACCCCTGACACCCGCCTTAGAAGGGCGGTGCTCTATCCAGCTGAGCTACAGGCGCAAACTGAACAATTTGTGAGTTTGGCTCCCTTTAAAAACTATAATGGAGCGGGTGATGGGAATCGGACCCACGCAGCCAGCTTGGAAGGCTGGAATTCTACCATTGAACTACACCCGCATCTACGCACAATGCTCATAAATAGTACCAAAATATTATTAGTTTGTCAATCGTTTTTGTCGAATTTTTGCAAAATTTTTAAAAAAATATTTCTTTTTTTCTTTTGCTTGAAAATTCGACGAAAAACAGCTTAAAAATAGCGTTTTTAAAATTTTTTAATAAAATTTTTATCCTTTTTCTATATTTTAATACTTTTTTCATAGCATACAAAAACTTATTTTAAAGCTTTTAATAATTCCTGTATTGCCCTTGCCCTGTGAGAAACCGAATTTTTTTCTTCGTCCGAACATTCTCCGAAACATTTTTTTAAATCGTAACTATAAAATAACGGGTCGTAGCCGAAACCGCCAGTTCCGCGTTCTTCAAACAAAATTTCCCCTTCGGTTTTCCCGAAAACGCAAATATTTTTATCTTTGGTAAGCATAGTAATACAACATACGAAATACGCTTTTCTATCTTTTCCGTTTAACTTTTTAAGAAGTTTTTTCTTATTTGCCTGCATATCGTGATTTCCCGCATACCTTGCGCTTTTTACACCGGGTTCGCCGTTTAAAGACGGAACGACCAAACCGCTGTCGTCCGCAAGCACGCTTAGTCCCGTATAGTCGTAAACTGTTTTAGCTTTTATATAAGAATTTTCTTCAAAGGTATCGTATTTTTCGTCTATTTCGCCGTTAAAACCAACGTCGGTAAGCGAAAGAATTTCGTACTTATCGCCTAAAATTTCTTTAAACTCCCTAATTTTTCCCTTATTTTCGGAAGCGATTACAAGTTTTTCCATTTGCATATCTCCTTAAAAGTAACAAATGAGCATATATATTAAAAATTTACCCATATGAACATTTATAATATGTGAATAACTTTACATATATTAAAACAATAAAAAAATAGTTTTTAACTATATTGAAACGACAAATCTCAAAATTTAATCTTAAAAAAACAACGCGTTAAATAAGATTTTAAACGCGTTGTAATTTCATAAAAAATAAATCGTTTTTTCGTAGATTTTTATTCAACCGTAACGGATTTTGCTAAATTTCTAGGTTTATCCGCGTCCTGTCCCCTACAACGAGAAACGTAATAAGCAAATAGCTGGAAAGGCACGATTTCCACCAACGGCATTAAAGCTTCGTCTACGTCTGGTAAAATAACGGCATCGCAATGGGAATATTTTTCGTCCTTAGTAGCAACTAATACGTTTGCGTCCCTTGCTTCTACTTCTCTTAAAGCGTTTTCCATTTTAGGAACGAGTTCTTTTTGCGATTCCAAAATAACTACTAAAACCTGCCCGTCTATTAACGCAAGCGTACCGTGTTTTAATTCTCCGCCGGCGTACCCTTCGCTATGAATATAAGTTATTTCTTTTAATTTTAAAGAAGCTTCTACCGCTACGGCATAATCTAAAATTCTTCCTAAAAAGAATACCGAACGTACTTCGTGATATTTTCTTGCTAAGTCTATAATATGGTCTTGCTTATCCAAAACGCTTTTTTTGATTTTTGCGGGGACGTACTTTAACGCGTCCATAAAATTACATTCCAATCCCCGCAATTTAGCTACTTTTTCAGCTAAATAATAGAAAACCACTAATTGCGAGTTATAGCTTTTAGTTGCCGCTACCGCAGTTTCTATTCCCGCTTTGGTAACTATGGTATAGTCTGCGTAATGAGTGATAGAAGAATTTGCAACGTTGGTTATAAGCAAAACGTATGCGCCCATTTCTTTTGCAATTTTAACGCCTGCCAAAGTATCCGCAGTTTCTCCGCTTTGGGAAACGGCAATAACTAAAGTTTTTTCGTCTATTAAATTTTCGTTATATCTAAACTCGCTTGCAATGTCCGTTTCACACCTAATGCGAGCGTATTTAGTGAAAAGTTGTTTGCCTACTAAACCGCTGTTATACGCCGTTCCGCATCCGATTATTTTAATTAAATCGGTGTTTTTTAACATATAGACTAACTTTTCGGGTAAAATTAGATTTTGTAAGCTCTTACGAGTATTTTCTATCGCCAAAGGAATTTCGTTTATTTCCTTTAACATAAAACTTTCGTATCCAGCGGTGGACAGCTGACTTTTTTCTACGTCTACAACGGTAACTTCTCTATCTATTTTTATACCTTTATCGTTATAAACTATAGCTTCGCCCTTTTTTACTTCCGCAAATTCGCCGTCTTGAAGATATATAATTTTGTTAGTGTAATCGGCAAGAGCAGGAATATCGCTTGCAATAAAACTTTCTTGTTGACCTACCCCTATTATTAAAGGATTATCTTTTTTTGCAACGATAATTTTATCCGGGAAATCTTTACAAATCATAGCAAGCGCATAAGAACCGCATAAACGCTTTAAAGTTTTTTTCACGGCAGATAAAAAATCGCCTTGATAATATTTTTCGAGCAAGTGTACTATAACTTCCGTATCCGTTTCCGAAGAAAACTTTACCCCGTCGTTTACGAGTTCTATTTTTAAATCTAGATAATTTTCAATAATACCGTTATGAACTACGGCGAAATTTTTAGTGTAATGCGGGTGAGAGTTTTCATCCGAAGGTTTTCCATGAGTAGACCACCTGGTATGCCCTATCCCGATATTTCCCAAAACGCTTTCGCTTTCTTTTTCGATAGTTGCGACTCTGCCTTTCTTTTTAACTACGTTAAATAGTCCGTTATTTAAAGAAGCTATACCTACGGAATCATATCCGCGATATTCTAACTTTCTTAGTCCGTTCATTAAAATTTTATTACATTGTTTTTCGCCAACGTAACCGACAATTCCACACATAATTTATCCTCTGCATTTTATTATATTATGAAAAATAAAAAATGTCAATAATTCCTGATAAACTCTTTTTTGTCCATATTCTTTTTATTTTTAGTTTAAATTTAACATTAATTTTTTCAAGAGTGAAAAGAATTTAGGCAAATTTTAAGAAACT
>CAJMEI010000067.1 GCA_905212395.1 uncultured Christensenella sp.
AAAAGAAAACAATTAAAAAAACAATATGAAAAAAGAAGCAAAAAATATGAAAATTTAACTATAAAAGAGTGGAATGACGAATTAAAAAAAGAAAGAACTATCGGAATGCAAATTAAATTAATAATTTTTTGCGTTTGTTTAATAGCCAGCATAATAACTTACGTTATTTTGAAGGCGGGAGTTAAAGATTTTTACACTTATCCCAGTCTTTTTTCGTTTGCGTTGTTTTTCGGTTTATTCGGATTAAGCTATATAACTCTAGCGCTCGTTAAAAAAGACGTACTTTCTTATTTCGTTTCGGCTTTTTGCGTAGTAATTTCCGTAATTTTATTCCTTTGCACGATTAAGCACGTTAGTCCTTGGATTGTAGTTGTGGTAGGATTCGGCTTATTTATTTGCGCGTTTTTACTTGGAATGGCGTTAGCAGGAAGACAACTTACCGACCCGCTTACTATGAAAAACGAAGACCCCGAATACAAAAACTATAAACAAAGAAGGGAAGAAGCCGAACAAGCAAAGAAGGAAGAACCCGAAGAAGAATTACCTGAAATTAAATCTTTTAAAGATTAAAAAAGATAAAGGACACTAAAAAAGTGTCCTTTTTAATAGATTAGAAAAATATGAATAAAAGAAATTTAACTCTACTTACAGACCTTTACGAACTTACGATGATGAACGGATATTTTTTAAACGGTAAAGAAAACCAAATATCCGTATTCGACGTGTTTTTCAGACAAAACGAAATTATTACTTATTCCGTATCCGCAGGATTAGAGCAAGTAGTAGATTACGTTTTAAATTTAAAATTCGAAGAAGAAGACATAGCATATCTAAAATCTTTAAACATTTTCGACCAAAGATTTTTAGATTATTTAAAAGATTTTCATTTTACGGGCGATATTTATTCCGTACCGGAAGGAACGGTTGTATTTCCCGGTGAGCCGATTTTAACCGTAAAAGCTCCCGTAGTGGAAGCGCAGTTGGTAGAAACGGCGATACTTAATATGATAAATCACCAAACGCTAATTGCAACCAAATCGGCAAAAATAACGTACGCCGCGCAAGGCGATAACGTTATGGAATTCGGTTTAAGAAGAGCGCAAGGGCCGGACGCGGGAATTTACGGCGCAAGGGCTGCGGTGATAGGCGGTTGTAATTCTACGAGTAACGTTTTGGCGGGACAAACGTTCGGGATACCCGTTAGCGGAACGCACGCGCACAGTTGGGTAATGAATTTTCCCACTGAGTACGAAGCTTTTAAAGCTTACGCCGATATTTATCCAAACGCAACTTTGTTGCTCGTTGATACTTACGACACTTTAAAAAGCGGAATTCCCAACGCGATAAAGGTATTCGACGAACTAAAAGCCAAAGGTTATAAACCGCTTGGAATTAGAATAGACAGCGGAGATTTGGCGTATTTGACCAAACAATCAAGAATTATGCTTGACGAAGCGGGCTATAAAGACGCAATAATTTGCGCTTCGGGCGATATGGATGAGCGTAGCATAACTTCTTTAAAATTGCAAGGGGCGAAAATAAATTCTTGGGGTATAGGAACTAAACTTATCACCAGCGCGGATATGCCTGCGCTCGGCGGAGTATATAAATTATCCGCCGTGTTCGACGAAAACGGCAACGAAATTCCCAAAATTAAAATTTCGGAAACGACAGCTAAAATTACTAACCCCGGCTTTAAGGGAATTTATAGAATTTTTGATAAAAAGACGGGTAAGGCGGAAGCCGATTTAATCCATTTAAGAAGCGAAAAAATTGACTTTTCTAAACCTTTAACGGTAGTTCACCCGTTAGAAAGATGGAAAAAAACCACCTTTACCGATTACGTGGTTCAAGAATTAACCGTTCAGGTTATTAAAGACGGAAAACTCGTTTATAAACTCCCAACGTTAAAAGAAATTTGCGAAAACGCTAAAAAATCGCTTTCGGGATTTTGGGACGAATATAGAAGGTTAGACCAACCGCATTTATATAAAGTAGATTTATCGGATAAATTATATGAACTCAAAACTTCAATGCTTAAAGAATTCAGGAAAGATTAAAAGATACGTTTTTTACGTTATAGTAATTGCCGTATCGGTTTTTCTTGACCAAATAACTAAATACGTTACCGCGAAATCGGGGAAGTCGTATAAAATCGTTTCCGATATATTGCAAATAATACCAGTAAAAAACAACGGTATGGCGTTTGGAATGTTAGGCGGTTGGAAATACGCGCAAGCGTTTTTTATTACGTTTACCATAATAATTCTTGCTTTAGTCGGCGTGTACGTAGTAAAAACCAACAATAACGATAAAACTTTGCATTGGGCAATTTCGCTTTTAATAGGCGGAACGCTAGGAAATTTTATAGATAGAGTTATCTGGAGAGAAGTTAGGGATTTTTTGGCGTTGGATTTAAGAATTGCCATTTTGCAGTTTAACTGTAACGTGGCGGATATAATTATTACCGTAGGCGCGGTTTTGCTGTTCGTTTACTTCTTGTTTTTGGATAAAGAAGCTTTATTTAAAAATAAAAAGACAACAAAGCAAGAAGCTCAAAATATTACTGACGTTAAGGCGGATACCGTAACCGAAAGCGTAGAAGAAAACACCGAAACTAAAAACTGTGAGAAAAAGGCGGAGAGTAATGAAAACGCTAAAATAAGCGGTAAAGAAATTTCGGGAGAGCTTACGGGACAAAAAATTTCGGGAGAAAAGAATTTCCCGTTGCAAGAAATAAAAATCGAACAAGATAAGGACGACGAAAATGAAAATTAAATGCGACGCTAATTGCGAGCGTTTAGATTTGTTTTGTTCTTTAAATTCCGATTTATCCCGTTCGTATTGTCAAAGACTTATAAAAGAAAACAAAATATTAGTCAACGGGAAAAACGCCGTTTGTAAACAATCCGTAAAGGTTGGGGACGAAATAGAATTTTTGCAAACCGAACCCGAAAAATTAAATTTACAACCCGTTAATATTCCGCTTGACGTAATTTATCAAGACGACTACTTGGCGGTAATAAACAAACAACAAGGCTTAACCGTGCATGCGGGGAATTGTTACGATACCGAACCTACGTTAGTAAACGCTCTTTTATATAAATTAGATAAACTAAGCACGATAAACGGAGTAATTCGGCCGGGTATCGTTCATAGAATAGATAAAAACACTTCGGGACTTTTAGTTGTTGCCAAATGCGACGAAGCTCATAGAAGTTTAGCAAAGCAAATAGAAGAAAAAACTTGTAAAAGGACTTATCTTGCGCTGTTAGAAGGTGTTTTAAAAGAAGATAGCGGTAATATTACAACTTATATAAACCGCTCCGATAAAGACAAAACAAAAATGGCGGTTACCGAAGACGGCGACGGAAAACTTGCGTCTACCGATTTTAAGGTAAGATATTCGCAATACACTTTATGCGAGTTCAGTTTAAAAACGGGTAGAACTCATCAAATAAGAGTTCACGCAAAGTATATGGGGCACCCTGTGGTAGGGGATAAAGAATACGGTTATAAAAAACAAAAGTTTAATTTAAACGGGCAACTTTTACACGCTTATAAATTAGAGTTTACTCATCCCGTAACGAAAGAAAGGTTGACTTTTACAGCGCCTTTACCCGACTATTTTGAAAAAACTTTAAAAATATTAGAAAATTTAAAATAAATGGTTTAAAAGAATAAAAAGTGGTTAATAATCTTTTCCGTAACAAACGGAAAGGATTTTTTTTATGAGAAAAAACTATCTTTTTATTCTTTTGCTTTTAGTGGCTGTTATATGTTTCGCTAAGTCACCAGCCTTATTTCAAGCGGAAGGGCAGTACGTTTTATATAACGGAAAAAACGGTTCGGACGCCGAAATGATTTTCGTTGAAAACTACGAGCAAGCGGAGAAAATTAAAAAAACTTTAAAAAGCTATTCGGGAGAAAGTATTTGTTTAAAAGACGGGTTAATCGCCGATTATTTTATAGATAAATTTGACGCTAAACTCGTTAAAACGGAAAGCGTAGCAAATGTTACGAGTTACTACTATTATTCGGCAAAAATAGACTTTTATCAACTTATAGGCGGAGTAAAAGTGAATTTACACGTTGCAAAAGACGGGGAGAAAGTTTACATGGGAAGTCCTTTAATATACAGCGGTTTTTAATACATAAAAAAAGGAGAATATTTATGAAAAAATCAGTACAAACATTTTTTAAGCAAAACGCGTTTTATTTAATTTTGGCGTTCGTAATTTGCGTGGGAACGGTTATAGGAGCTTTGGTAATTACTAACAGCAACAAAAAAAGTACCGGCGTATTTAACGAAGTAGAAAACAGCAGTTCTACCACGCCTGCTTCATCTTCTTCTAAAAAAGACGACCCGACGCCTGCGCCTACCGTAATTAAATTTATTATGCCCGTAGCAAACGGAGAAATATTTAATGCTTTTACGGAAAATAGCGTAACCTTTAATAAAACCTTAGGAATTTATACGGGACATATGGGAATTGATATTAAAGGCGAAGAAAACGCAAACGTATTATGTTGCTACGACGGTAAAATCGAAAAAATAGAGACGAACTATTTATACGGAACGGTTATTACCGTAAATCACGGAAGCAATCTTTACAGCGTATACTCTTCCTTAGAAGCGGACGATACTCTTACGGTAGGTCAGCAATTAAAGCAAGGCGATATTTTAGGTAAAATTTCTACGACTAATAAACAAGAATACAAAGACGGAGCTCATCTCCATTTCGAAGTTTTAGAAAACGGAGCAAAAATAAATCCCGACAAGTACCTTAACGCATAATAATATTCGTAACGAGTGAGCATACGTTACAAAAGTTCACTCGTTATCGCAAAACGGCTTTATATGCACCATATTAACATATATTGCGTATATATAATCGTGGAAATAAAGCATATATGAAAAAAGGATTAAGTTTAGGCGCAGGCGGTGTAAAAGGGTTCGTACACTTAGGCGTATTGCAGTATTTGTACGAACAAGAAATTAAGTTCGATTTGGTAAGCGGTTCTAGTATCGGAAGTATTATGGGCGCAATGTACGCCCTAGGCTTTACCCCGTCTAAAATGATGAGCGAATGTATAAAAATAGGCTTTTCGGACGTGCAAAAACTTATAGGTTATAGGTTTGTAAAAAACGGATTTAGCGGACTTATAGACCAACTTTTAGGCGGAAAAAGCTTTGAAGACACTTTAATTCCGTTTAAGGCGGTTGCGGTAAATATGTTTACGGGTGAACAGAAAAATTTTTCTACGGGAAATTTAGGAGTCGCCACCGCTTGTTCCAGTGCGATTCCGCCTTATTTAAGACCTGTAAAAATAGAAGAAGGAACGTTTGTGGACGGAGCGTTTATAGATTCCGTTCCCGCCGACGTTGTAAAAGAAATGGGGGCGGATAAAATACTATCGGTAAATTTATCTTACGCTTCCCCTTTTAATTATTCTAATAAATCGTATTTAGATAAGCTCTACCCTAAAAACAAAGTAGAGAGAGCGGACGTAACTTACCAATGTTATACTTATTCGGACGTGATTATAGAACCCGATTTAAAAAAATACAAAGCGTTCGGCTTTAAGGGGTTTGAAGAAATGTTCGATATCGGATACGAAGAAGCGAAAAAAAATAAAGATAAACTAGAAATTTTTAGATAAAGTTATAATCGCCTTTAAAAAAACATATTTTTAAAATATGAAAAAAAGGCGATTAAACTTTTTTATAGTGTTTTTTATAACTTTTTCCCTTATGCTTACCCCTTTAAAATTGGCTGAAACGGTTAGCAGTATCGGATTCGAAACGGGCGTTGTGGTAATAGACGCGGGACACGGCGGAATAGACGGCGGAGTAACGGGTAAGCGTACGGGAGTAAAAGAAAGCGAATTGAATTTAGACGTTTGTAAAAAAATTTCGGACTGTTTAGATGAAAAGGTAATTTCAAGCGTTTTAACTAGGAAAAATCAGGAAGGTCTATACGGATTACCGACCAAAGGTTTTAAAAAACGGGATATGAACAAAAGAAAAAACATTATAGACAATTCGAACGCTAAAATAGTAATTTCCATTCATATGAATTCTTGCCCTTTCCCCGAGCGTAGCGGAGCGCAAGTATTTTACAAAAAAGGAGATGAAAAAAGCTTGAAATTAGCTAAAAAATTGCAGGAAAAATTAAACTCTTTACCCGAATGTAATAAAAAATCGAGTGTTTTAACGGGCGACTATTTTATGTTAAATTGTACGGATAAGGTAGCCGTTTTAGTCGAGTGCGGTTTTTTGTCTAACTCTCACGACGAAAATCTTTTAATCAAGGAAGAGTATAGAAAAAAAATAGCCGTTTTAATAGCGGATACCATTTTTTCGTTTTTATTCGAAAACGCAATGATTTAAGATTGTACGAATAAATTCAACAAATTTTTTTCTCTAAAATTTAGGTTTGGCTAAAATAAAATT
>CAJMEI010000068.1 GCA_905212395.1 uncultured Christensenella sp.
AACGAGCCGTTTTAAACTTAAAAGCTACCAAATGGTAAATCGTCTTCTTGTTCGGGCGGAGCTTCTTCCGGCGCGGGAATATCGAATTCGGGTTTTTCATTGCTCTTTTCCGTTCTTTTGTATTCTTTCGGAGCGTCCTTTTCGGATAAATATTCGGGCGGTGGATTGATAAATTTAGTCCATTCGCCTTTAAAGAGCAATTTTGCCGTTCCCGTTGAACCGCTCCTGTTTTTTTCTACGATAATTTCGGCTACGTTTTTTTCAACTTTTCCGCTTAAAAGCTCTTTTTCGTCAGCCATTAAATCGGGTCTGTGAATAAACATAACTATATCGGCGTCTTGTTCTATCGCTCCCGATTCTCTTAAATCCGAAAGCATAGGCTTTCCGCCTTTTCTACCCGTAATACCACGGCTTAACTGCGACAACGCAATTACAGGCACGTCAAGTTCTTTTGCGAGCATTTTTAAACTTCTTGAAATTTCCGAAACTTCTTGTTGCCTAGAATCGCTTTCCTTAACGGCTTTCATAAGTTGAATGTGGTCGATAACTACAAGCCCCAAATTATGTCTTGCCTTTAACCTTCTACACTTAGACAAAATTTTAGGAACGCTAGTCATAGCCGTATCGTCTACGAAAATGTTTAAATCGTTTAATTTTTTTTGCGCGTTGTAAAGTTTAGTCCAGTCTTCGTCCGTAAGGCGACCTTTTAAAGCTCTATCCATACTTACCGAACCTTTAGAACATAACATTCTTTGAGCAAGTTCGTTTTTAGTCATTTCCAAAGAAAAAACCGCGCAAGAAACGTTGTGTTTTTCGGCAATATTAGTAACCATATTCATTGCAAGCGTAGTTTTACCGACCGCAGGACGAGCCGCCAAAATTATAAGTTGACCGCCTTTAAAGCCGTTAGTTAACGAGTCAAGCTTAACGAACCCCGTCATTAAACCTTGCAAATAGTTTTTATCTTCCCCGATTTTAGCAAACACGTCTAATACAGGGGAATAACTTGGCGCTAAGTTTACAAGCGTGCCGTTATCGTTTTCTTCCGAAATTCCGTACACTCCGTTTTCGGCTTTTTCCAAAGAAGCAAAGCCGTTACTGCTCGATTTGGCGTCTTGCAAAATATCGCTTCCGACTTTTATAAGCTTACGCAAAATACTATCCCTTTTTACTATATCTAGATAATATTTATAGTTGGAAGAACTCGGAACGCCCGTTATAAGCCCCGTAAGGTAACTTATTCCGCCGATTTTGTCTAGCGTTCCCCTTTTTTCCATAATATCGACGAGAGTGATATTATCAATCGGCTTATTGTCGTTTACGATTTCTTTCATCGCTTCAAAAATAATTTTGTGAGTTTCAACGAAGAAATCGTCTTTCTTTAAGTCTAAAAGAATATCTAATTGTAAATCCGCGTCTATTAAAATACAACCGAGTACGGTTTGTTCCGCTTCTAAATTGTAAGGAAAATTTTCCTGCGTATTAACCATTTTCTTCCCCAAGTTTAATAAATTCATCCAAAGCGTCTTTAAAAGACTTCATTGCTAAATCGTACGGTTCGTCCGTATCCAAATGAACTCCTGCTATTTTTAGCAAGTTTACGGGCGTATCCGAACAGCCCGAAGATAAAAATTTAAAGTAATTTTCTACCGCGTTTTTTTCTCCGCTTAAAATTTTATCGGCTATCGTTATTGCGCTTATAATGCCCGTAGCGTACTTGTAAACGTAAAATGCGCTGTAAAAATGCGGAATTCTAGCCCATTCGAAAGAAATTTCTTCGTCGGACACGACAGAAGAGCCGTAATATTTTTGATTTAATTCGAGATAAATTTTACTCAATTCGTCTTTGGATAACGCCCCGCCCTTTTCCACTATATCGTGAACCGCAAATTCAAATTCAGCAAACATAGTTTGACGGAAAAGCGTAGTTCTAATCATTTCAAGATAATAATTTAATAAATATCTTTTAATCTTTAAGTCTTTTTCGTTTCTTAACATACTTTTAAGAAGCAATACTTCGTTTACGGTACTAGCAACTTCCGCTACGAAAATAGTATAATCGGCTTTACTTTGCGTTTGATTTAAATTGGAAAAATAAGTGTGCATAGAATGACCCAACTCGTGCGCTATTGTAAAAGTATCGTGCATAACGCCTTGATAGTTAAGAAGTACGAACGGATGCTTTATTCCGTAAACGCCTACGCTGTAAGCTCCGCTTCTTTTTCCGTAATTTTCCATTACGTCTATCCAGCCTTCGTTATAAGCTTTATTGAGTAATGCGCAATAGTCATTTCCTAAAACGCTTAACCCCTTTTTGACGGTTTCGAAAGCTTGTTCGTAACTTTTTTGATAACTAATTTCCGAAACGATGGGAACGTACATATCCCACATATGCATTTCGTCTAAGTTTAATTCTTGCTTTCTTTTTGCAACGTAATCGTGCAAAACGGGCAAAGCACCGTTTACTTTAGATAATAATTTTTGATAAATTTCAGGCGAAACTTCTTCCGAAAACGTGGATTTCTGCAACGCCGAAGTATAATTTCTTGCTTTTGCCAAAAATACGTCTTTGTTTACGCTGGAAATATAGGTAGAAGATATTACGTTTAACAGTTTTTTATAACCGTTATAATAAGCTTTAAACGCTTTTTCCCTTACCGCTCTATTTTGATTTTGAAGTAGCGCGCCGTATTCCGCGTGCGTTACTATTATTTTTTCGCCGTCAACGTCTATTTCGGGAAAAGGAAAATCGACGTTGTCCGCCATATCGAAAATATTTCTAAAAGACGAAAATACTTGACCGCCTAAGGCAAGTATTTTTTCGCTTTCTTCCGATAAAACGTGCGGTTTATTTTTTAAAATACGACCGAAAAATCTATCGTAATTACAAAACGACGGATTATTTATTAAAGAATTTAACTTTTCTTCCGAAAACGCCGTCATTTCGGGATAGGCGAAGGCAGTATTAAAAGAATATTCCGTAATAAGCGCGTCTATTTTATATTGACGAGAAATCGAATCGCTTAAAGAAGAGTCTTCGTCCTTTTTCATCATAGCGTAGACGTCTAATAGCGAAAGCGATTTTTCAACTTCTTCGCTTTTAGTTAAAAATTCTAAAAGAATTTTATCGTCTTTTAATTTGTCGACGAAAGACGAAAAATCTAATTGATTTTTTACTTTTTCAAACTCTTTTTCCCATTCCGATTCATCGGAAAATATATCGGAAATTTTCCATTTGTATTTGTCTAAAATTTCATTTCTATTTTTCATATTTTTACTTATAAATAAACAAAATTCCCAAAGTATTTTCTCCGCAATGGCAAGTTATGGTAGAACTTGCGTCTACCTCGTAAATTTCCTTGAAATTAAACATTTCTTTTACTTTATCTATAACTACTTGAACGTTTTTATCTTCCATAGGACTATGCGTTACTAAGCATATGGAATTGTCGTAATCGGGATATTTGTTCTTTAAATCTTCCGCATATTTCAAATAACATTTATTTACGTTTCCGAAATATTTCGCGTTAGATTTTAATTTTCCGTCAACCATAGTAATTCCGGGGTGAATTTTTAAAATTTTTGCCCCGTAATACTGCATAGAAGAACATCTTCCGCCTTTATACAAAAATTCCATAGTGTCTACTACGAAAGAAAGATTTACTTTATCGAGCAAAGTTAAAATTTCGGCTTTTATGTGATTCGCATCGTACCCTGCGTCTCTTAATTTAACAGCTTTAATTAAAAGCAAACCAAATCCGCCCGAAAGCGATTTAGTATCTACGCAAACTACTTTTCCGTTAAATTTTTCAGAAGCCAAAACCGAATTGTTATACGTACAAGACGCGCCCGAAGATATGCTTAAAGACAAAACTTCGTCTGCATTTTGTAAAAGTTTTGCAAAATGTTCTTCGAAATCTACGACGGAAGGAGCGCTGGTTTTCGGCATTACTCCTTTTTCCCTTACCTTATTTAGTAATTCTTGCGAAGAAATTTCGTCGCCTTCGGCATGAACTTCGTCCCCTATGATACAACCCATAGGTATAACGTCTATCTCATTTTCCTTTAAAAACCCTTTGGGAACGTCACAAGACGTATCGACGATTATTGCAACTTTGTTTTTTTCTTTCATAATAATCTCCTATCTGAATATTTTTTTCAAAAAATTGAAAGTATATAAGTTTATTAGTAATTTATATTTTTTCGTGTGTACGTTTTTTATTACCCATTCGGGCACAACTCCCACGATATCGTCGTAATTCAAACACCCGAAAGCCCTACTATCGTAACTTCCCGCGCGATTATCGCCTAGCACGAAAATTTTTCCTTGCTCTATTTTCGTTTGCGGATAGCTTTCTGTTTTTGTAAATTTAACGTAAGGCTCGTCAAGAAGCTTAAACTCGCTTTGCCCGCTTCGCTTTACGAACACGTTACCGCTTTCTATAAATATTTCGTCCCCACCCGTCGCAATAAGCCTTTTAATTATCGGATCTTGATTTTTTCTGTTTATAATTATTACTTCACCGCGTTTAATTTCGGCTTTTTTATCGACTAAAACGTAATCTCCGTCGCAAACGGTGGGCGTCATAGACGTTTGAGAGACTTGATAATCTTTAAAAAACGCCCGAAGTAACAGTAAAGACGATAAAAATAAAATCAAAATTATTAGCACTACGGAAACTATCACGTCCCACGTTTTACTCTTTTTATACCCTAGCGGATAATTTAAAATTTCCATTTAATACACCAAAATATTATTTAAAATAAATTTATCGGCGGAATAAAACGAAAAAGCGTAAATTTTTGAATTGTCTTTTATAGATTTACCGTTATCCGATTTAAAATCGTCAAAACACAAACAAAAGTTTTGCCATACCTTCGCGCCTTTAACTTTTAATTTATATTTGTAATGAACTTCTTTTCCGTTTTCGTCGCAAAATATTCCGATAATAAACTCTATAAAAGACGAACAGTATAAATCGAATTTTATATCGTTTAGTTTATCTAAAAGATTTTTATAGTCGGTTATTTTATAAGTAATAAGTCCGTTTTTGGAAAAAGCCCCCTTTATTTCAAACGGACCTTTTATAATTTCTACACCTTCGTCAGCGTAAAAAAGTCCTGCCAAAACTTCGTTTTCGATTGCCCTTCCGATAAACGTATTATCGTTTTTATTACCCGCAAATAACGGAGCTATCAATTTTTTGGGATAGCTAGGCAATTTCATAGACATTATCGGAGAACAAAGTTCCGCTCCGCTATGATATTTTACAGATAAATAGCAAGTAACTAAATCGCTGAATTTTTTTTCTTCCAAGTAAAATACGCTTTTCGTTCCTTCGTAAATAACCGCCCAATTTTTTTTGAAACTCGCGCTGTTGCCTGAACTTGAAAACAATTTAACTTCGCTTACGTTTTCGCTATCGGACAACCCAAATTCAAACTTCACCAAGCCGTCTTTTAAAGATATTTCGAGCGTCGGCGAACTTTTGGGCATACAATCATTATCGCCCGATAAATATTTTTTTAAAAATAATTCGCACGAAGTAATACTTTGTTTAGACAAATACAACTGTTGCCCCGAAGAAAATACGAAAAATTTATCGCCTTTCGTCCTTAAAATCGTGTCTGAACACGCTTCGCAGTCAAACTCTTTGGAGTTGGTCGCGGTTAAATACATTACGGGACAATTACAATACGGCGCGTAACTTTCCGCGTCAATCCCTGCAACGAATTTTCTTTGTTCGTCAGTTAAAAGCGTAGGTTCTTTTTCGGGTAAATCTTTATAACCGTTCCAACCCGCGCCGAATAAATCAACGAAACATTTTACGTTTTCGGTTAAACTCATCCAACAGACGTTAGCTCCCTGTTTTACCCCGAATAACGCTACGTTTTCCGCATTGAACGCGCTTTTAACGTATTCCACCGAATATCTTACGACGCAAGCCCACTCGTACCAAGGAGTGTTTTTTACATTATCTTCTATGAAATTTCTCTTAAACTCGGAATTTACGTAATCAGCGTAGCTTATTTCTTCCGGATAACGAGTAAAATTATCTTCCGCTATACCCGTGTTTCCCTTTAAATCGGGCATTAAAACTCCGTAACCGAATTTAACGAAGGTTTTAATAAGTTCGAAATTAATGCTTTCGGACGGGTCGCCTACCATTACGATGAAATTTTTGCAATTATGCCCCGTAGGATAACAAACAGAACAAAAAATTCTTACAGCATTATCTTTTATCCTTCTACCTGAAAAATATAAAGTTTTACTTGTAACGCCATCGAAATCAAAGGACGAAATGCAACTTTCCATAAACTCACGGTCTATTACAAAGTCCTTCCATAAAGATACGGGCGTTAATATACTACTAGAATTATCCATAATATCTATAATATTTTACCAACATTAGTAGTTTTTGTCAAGGATAATATATAATAATAAAATAC
>CAJMEI010000069.1 GCA_905212395.1 uncultured Christensenella sp.
AAGGAATATAGTTTATATATTCCTCAGAGTGTTGACAAAGTTCAATGCTCTTTTCTTTTTATAAAAAATAGTATATAATGTAATCGTAAAAAAAGTTAAAATATGCTTTAAACCACTTTAAAGCAAAGCAAAATAATCAGCGAGGTATAAAATGAAAAAAATTGATTTAGCAAAGTACGGAATTACCGGAACTACAGAAGTCGTTTACAATCCTTCTTACGACGAATTGTTTAACGAAGAAACCAAAGCAGACCTTACCGGATACGAAAAAGGACAAGTCAGCGAATTAGGCGCTGTAAACGTTATGACGGGTATTTACACCGGTCGTTCGCCTAAAGATAAATATATCGTAGTTGACGAAAAGAGTAAAGATACGGTTTGGTGGACTAGCGACGCTTATAAAAACGATAATCACCCCGCTTCTCAAGAAGCTTGGAACGCCGTTAAAGAACTTGCCGTTAAAGAACTTTCTAACAAAAGACTTTTCGTAGTAGACGCTTTCTGCGGAGCTAATAAAGATACCCGTATGGCTATTCGTTTCATAGTAGAAGTTGCTTGGCAAGCTCACTTCGTAACGAATATGTTTATTAAGCCCACCAAAGAAGAACTTGAAAACTTCGAACCTGACTTTATCGTTTACAACGCTAGTAAAGCAAAAGTTGAAAACTATAAAGAACTCGGCTTAAACAGCGAAACCGCAGTTATGTTCAATATTACCAGCCGTGAACAAATTATCGTAAACACTTGGTACGGCGGAGAAATGAAAAAAGGTATGTTCTCTATGATGAACTACTACTTACCTTTAAAGGGAATAGCTTCTATGCACTGTTCGGCTAACACCGATATGGACGGCAAGAACACCGCTATTTTCTTCGGTCTTTCGGGAACGGGTAAAACCACGCTTTCTACCGACCCCAAACGTTTACTTATCGGCGACGACGAACACGGTTGGGACGATAACGGAGTGTTCAACTTCGAAGGCGGTTGTTATGCAAAAGTTATCAACCTTGATAAAGATTCCGAACCCGACATTTACAACGCTATTAAAAGGGACGCTTTACTTGAAAACGTTACTTTGGATAAAGACGGAAAAATCGATTTCGCAGATAAGAGCGTAACCGAAAATACTCGTGTTTCTTATCCTATCGACCATATTAAAAATATCGTTCGTCCTATTTCCGCGGCTCCCGACGCTAAGAGCGTAATTTTCTTGTCGGCTGACGCATTCGGAGTATTACCTCCCGTATCTATTTTAACTCCCGAACAAACTCAATATTATTTCTTATCGGGATTTACCGCAAAACTTGCAGGTACCGAAAGGGGAATAACTGAACCTACGCCTACGTTCTCGGCATGTTTCGGTCAAGCGTTCTTGGAATTACATCCTACCAAATACGCAGAAGAATTAGTTAAGAAAATGCAAAAGAGCGGAGCTAAGGCATACCTTGTCAACACCGGTTGGAACGGAACGGGTAAACGTATTTCCATTAAGGATACCAGAGGTATTATCGACGCTATTTTAAGCGGAGATATCAACAACGCTCCTACGAAAACCATTCCTTACTTCAACTTTGAAGTTCCTACGAAGTTAAACGGAGTTGCTACGGAAATTCTTGACCCCAGAGATACTTATCAAGACGCTAAACAATGGGAAGTTAAGGCAGAAGATTTGGCAGGAAGATTTATTAAAAACTTTGCTAAATACGAAACTAACGAAGCAGGAAAAGCTTTGGTTTCCGCAGGTCCTGTTCTTAACAAATAATTTTAAATTTGTAAAATAATTTAAGTAAAAGTCTGTTATTAGCCGAGTCCCTACAAGGGATTCGGCAATTAAATAAATCCTTACGGATTTGTTATATTCGCTAAAAGCGTAGGAACGTTTGTGTTATCGGTTTTAGTTTGTTATTTGTTAGCGTTAGCGCTTTTGGCTGTAATTTAACGTTAAAATAAATGAAAACGCCGAGTTTTATTGACAATTAAATACAAAAAGTTTATAATAAATAAAGCGTAGTTAATAGCTATGCTTTATTTTAATTTAGGGATAACGAAATGAGTTTAATTTCTTTGGTAGTACCTTGTTATAACGAGCAAGAAGCATTGCCTATATTTTACGAAGAATTTAAAAAAATAGCGTTACTAATGGAAAAGGAGTCTTTTGAGCTTTTGCTTGTAGACGACGGATCTAAGGACGACACGCTTAAAATAATGAAAGAATTAGCCGAAAAAGACTTAAGGGTAAAATATATATCTTTTTCAAGAAATTTCGGTAAGGAATCGGCGATATACGCAGGGCTTAAAAACAGTAAAGGGGACTACGTTGCGCTAATGGACGCAGACTTGCAGGACCCGCCTTCACTTTTGCCCGAAATGTTTAAAGCGGTTACGGAAGAAGGGTACGATAGCGTTGCCACAAGGCGCGTTACAAGAAAAGGCGAACCCAAAATACGTTCTTTTTTTGCAAGAAAATTTTATAAAGTTATGAATAAAGTTTCGGACACGGAACTTGTAGACGGCGCAAGAGATTATAGGCTAATGTCTAGAAAATTTGTAAACGCGTTGCTTGAAATGAGCGAAAAAAACAGGTTTACGAAAGGTATGTTCGGCTGGGTAGGTTTTAAAACCAAGTGGATAGAGTTTGAAAACGTACAGCGTAGCGCAGGGGAAACGAAATGGTCGTTTAAAAAGTTATGTAAATACGCTTTGGACGGAATTTTTGCGTTTTCTTATTTTCCGATAAAGCTTTTTACTAATTTAGCCTTATTTTTAATTTTTATAGGCTTTTTCGGGACGATTGCTACGGGAATTTGCGATATATGCGGTGTAGCCGTTAAAAGTTGGCTTTACTTTTTGGGAATAGGCGCGTTTTTTACGGGAGTAATAACTTTTTGTATCGGTATCTTAGGTAAGTACGTTTCGCATATATATAAAGAAGTAAAGGATAGGCCTATATATATAGAAAACGAAAGCAATATAGAAAAGTGCGAATAATTAAATATTATCGTGGGGGAGTAGCGACGAAATTTATTTCGTAGTAAATCAACATACTGGCTTTTTAGTCTGGTTTACTTTAAACAGCAAGACTCATACATTCAACTAAAACGTTTGTAAAAACGCAATCGGTTTTAGTTATGCGTATGGAGTCTTTTTATAATTAAAAAAGAAAGAAGGCGCAAAAAAATTTTGCGTCTTTTAATTGTGTAAACAATAAACCCCCAGATAGTCTGGGGGTTCAGTAAAGGTTTACCGTTGAGAAAAATCCTCCGTTTGTGTATAATAAAAGTTGCGACCTGCCAGTTGCAACGAATAAAATAAACGGAGGATTTATGAAAAAAGAAATTTTCACTGGAAATAGTTTAGCACACACGAAATGGAATTGCAAGTATCACATAGTATTTGCGCCAAAATATCGTCGAAAAGTATTTTACGAGGACAAAAGGCAAGATATAAGGGATATACTACGAACGCTATGTAAATGGAAAGGAGTAGAAATAATAGAAGGAGAAGTGTGTCCCGACCACATACATTTGCTTTTATCAATACCACCCAAAATTAGCGTTTCGGGATTCATGGGGTATCTAAAAGGGAAAAGTAGTCTAATGATATTTCAAAAATACGGCAACTTAAAATTTGCATACCGAAATCGCGAATTTTGGTGCAGGGGATTTTACGTAGATACATCGGGGAAAGACACGAAAGCAATTAAAGAGTATATTAAAAATCAATTAGAACAAGACAAACAGGCAGACCAGTTAAGTATATTTGACCCAAAAGACCCGTTTACGGGTAGCAAGTAAAAGGTGCAGGACTGGCAGGTCGTATAAATACGCACTTGTGCGTAAGCCAGAATAGTTTAGGGCTAATTGCCCGAAAATGAAAAACCACCAGCTAGGCTGGTGGATACTTATTTTGTTAAAAGTTTAAGTAAAATTTTGGCATTATAAATAGAGTTAATAAAATATTATTATAAAAAACGTCAATCGAATTTTGTTTTTGGCGTAAACGGGTGAATTATGTTTTTATTTATTGCAAACAGCTTGCTTTTAGGCGTAGGACTTACTATGGACGCTTTTTCGGTGTCTATGGCAAACGGACTTAACGAAAAAAATATACCGAAAAATAAAATGTTTTTAATTGCGGGAACGTTTGCGTTTTTTCAAGCGTTAATGCCAATGCTCGGGTGGATTTGCGTACATACTATAATAGAAAAATTTTCTTCTTTTGAAAAGGCAATACCTTACGTCGCTCTTGTTCTTCTTGCGTTTTTAGGAATAAAAATGATAGTAGACGCAGTGAGAAATACGGGAGGTGAGAAAATTGCTTTATCGTTCGGCGGGTTAATAATTCAAGGAATCGCTACCAGTATAGACGCATTATCCGTAGGCTTTACTATTGCGGAATATAATTTTTTAAAAGCGTTAGTGTGTTCTTTAATAATTTCAAGCATTACGTTTTCTTTATGCGTAGTAGGCGTTGTTATAGGCAAAAAATTCGGGGATAAATTAAAAAATAGAGCTTCTATATTAGGGGGTATAATTTTAATTTTAATAGGTATAGAAATATTCCTAACGGGAATACTTTAAAAGAAAAACAAAAAAATAAAAATTTTTTTAAAAAAAAGTTGACAAAGTTTTTTTAGGGTGCTATTATAATCACAACAAATAAATTACAAACCTATGATTAAGAGTAGTAACTTTAATTTTGGCGATACAGAGAGCCGTAGGCGGTGAAATTACGGCAAAGCAAAGTAAAGCGAATGGACTTATGAGGGCGAACGAAAGCGTTTTTTTAACGCAAGTAGCAATCGTCGGAGCCGAAACCGTAAAGTCGGGGCGCAATGTTAGTTGCGTAAAATAGGGCGTGAAAACGTCAACTTGGGTGGTACAGCGGAATTTATTTCGTCCCAAGATTTGCTATAAGCAGGTCTTGGGGCGTTTTTTTTATAACAAGGAGTAAATTTATGATTTTAACTAAACGATGGTGAAAACTGCAACATAAAAAAGCAAAAACTTAAGTCAAAAAAAATCAGAATTTAAAATACTAAAATTAAAGGAGAAATATTATGGAAAAACAAATACCTTATAAAATATATTTAGATGAGAGCGAAATGCCAAAAAAATGGTATAATCTTCGCGCGGATATGAAAAATAAACCCGCGCCGTTATACAATCCCGCAACTAAACAAAACGCTACTGCGGAAGATTTGGGACACGTTTTTTGCGACGAATTAGTCAAACAAGAATTAAACGTAACTGACCCTTATATAGAAATTCCGGAAGAAATTCGCAATTTCTATAAAATGTATCGTCCGTCTCCGCTTGTAAGAGCTTACTGTTTAGAGGAAAAATTAGGAACTCCCGCAAAAATTTATTATAAGTTCGAAGGTAATAATACTAGCGGAAGCCATAAACTAAATTCGGCAATTGCTCAGGCGTACTACGCTAAAAAGCAAGGGTTAAAAGGCGTTACTACCGAAACAGGAGCAGGTCAATGGGGGACTGCGTTATCTATGGCGTGCGCGTATTTAGGTCTTGACTGTAAGGTATTTATGGTAAAATGTTCTTACGAACAAAAGCCTTTCAGAAGAGAAGTTATGAGGACTTACGGCGCAAACGTTACGCCTTCGCCTTCTATGACGACCGAAATAGGTAAAAAGATTTTACAAGAACACCCCGACACTACGGGGAGTTTGGGTTGCGCTATTTCAGAAGCAGTTGAAACTGCCGTAACGCACGAAGGTTATCGTTACGTTTTAGGTAGCGTTTTAAATCAAGTAGGAATTCATCAATCCATAATAGGTTTGGAAACCAAAACCGCGCTTGAAAAATACGGCGTTAAACCCGATATTATCATAGGTTGCGCAGGCGGTGGTTCTAACCTTTTAGGACTTACTTCGCCGTTCTTCGGGGAAATGATGAGAGGAGAAAACAATTACCGTATAATTGCGGTAGAACCTGCTTCTTGTCCTAGTTTAACAAGAGGAAAATTTGCTTACGATTATTGCGATACGGGTAGGGTTTGTCCCTTAGCTAAAATGTATACTTTGGGCGCAGGATATATTCCCGCTCCTAACCACGCAGGCGGTTTAAGATATCACGGAATGAGTCCTATTATTTCTCAAATGTACCACGACGGATATATGGAAGCCGTTTCCGTAAAACAAACCGACGTATTTAAAGCGGCGACAGAGTTTGCAAGGGTAGAAGGTATTTTACCCGCTCCCGAAAGCTCGCACGCAATAAAAGTTGCCATAGACGAAGCTTTAAAATGCAAAGAAACGGGCGAAGCAAAAACTATCGTTTTCGGCTTAACGGGTACGGGATATTTCGATATGAAAGCTTATGAACAATTTAACAACGGCGCAATGCAAGATTATGTTCCTACGGACGAAGAAATAGCTAAATCTTTGGAACAATTACCTAAAATCTAAATACTTTTAATAAAT
>CAJMEI010000070.1 GCA_905212395.1 uncultured Christensenella sp.
AAATGTTTTGCTCGCCCGCCAAATATGCCTTTTATCAATATATAGCCTTATTTATTGCCTATTATCCTAAAAATTATTTATCGTCTACAACCGTTCCGCAATAAGAACAAACAGACTGCTGATTTTCGTTTACAACAACGTTGGCTCCGCAATTAGGACACTTAATAGTAACTTTGTTGCCTTCTAGTTTTCTATTTTGATTTAACGTTATTTTTTGTCCGTCAAACAAATAACCTTTCATATAACCCTTTTCAAACATTGCCTTTACGTCTAAAATCATTTGATTTTCGGGAGTGGAAAGAGTTTGCGATAGCTGTTGTACGGTTACGATATTTTCTTCTTTTACGGCTTGCGTTATTCTTAAATATTTTTTTCTACCGCCGTAAATTATCCACGCGATAGGCATAAAATAAAAGTTTAAACCCGTACAAATTATTCCGAGAATCATTATAGGCGTTATATGCTTAATTGCGCCGAAAATTATCATAGGAATACCGCCGACGAACAACACCGACCCGACAAAAGCTATAATAAACCATATAAAAGCCGATTTATTTAAATTACTCATATATTTTTCCGTTTTCTTTTTTCTTTTCGTAAATTTTTTTGAATTTTTTAATCGATAAATAATTTATTAAAATAGCTAATCCGCTACCTGCCAAAACGTCCGTTAAATAATGCGCGCCCGCAACTATTCTTGAAATTGCTATTATTATTAAATAAACGACCGGAATGAAAAAACAAAAATACTTAGCCTTTTCACTTATATCCATAAATTTAGATACAAAGCCAATAATTAAAAGCGACGCCACAAAAGAACTATGCCCCGACGGGAAAGATTTGTAAGCATCTTCGCTAACGCCCATATCTTCCGTAACTTTTTTATGAAATAACGGTTTATACCAAGCCCTATATTGCGAATAGTCGTCCATACATTTTAACGCTCTAAATCTAAGTCTAGACCAAAACGTTTTTACAACTTGTGTAAATATAACAGTTAGCGCGACTGCCACAATTACCGCCCAACAAAAATAATAAAGTTTTTTTATTGTTTCTTTTGAAATTTTAGTTAAAATCAAAAATTCCATCCCGACACACAATAAAGCGAATAAGCAGTAACAAATAATCGGCAAAACTTTTTCGCATTCGTCTTGAAAATCGTAAATTTCTCCAAGCGTACCGACCATTCTATACGCGCCTATCATTCCCACGCAAAATATTATTACAGCCGTAACGAATAAATATACTTTTTTTATTACGTCTTTTTCTTTTTGCGCCAAATTATACCCGCAAACGCCCACGCTGAAAATAACTAATAAATATACGGGCAATTCGCTAAAAGCTTCTAAAATATTGACGAAATTATTCTTTGTATAGTATTCCCCTACGTTTACGTCGGCCAACTTTTTACTAATACTTAAATCGAAAAAAGTTCCTACGATAAATAATAACGCCATAATTATTAAAAGCCCTATAGCGAAATATTTAATAACTTTGTTTTCTTGTTTCATTACAAATCTCCTTTTATCGCCCTTATTTTTTTAGTGTCTATAAGTACATAGAAATTTTTTCTTTTAAGTAGATTTAATTCAACGGGAATTTTAAAGGAAAAATAGTCGTTAAAGTAAGGACAAATACAGTATGCGATTTTTTCGTTTCCCAAAAAATCTTCGCCTATACATTCCGATATAAACAAGCAGTTTCTTCCCTTTTTACTTACTGTTTTAATGCAACAATCCAAATCGAATTTTACGTCGTAAAACCCGCCCTTTAAGTCTGAATCGAATTTGTTTTTGCCAATATAAAGAGTTCCACCGCCTACTCTTCCGTCCGAGCAGTTGCTTTTTACGGGAAATTTTACTAAAACTTTGTTACCTTTTTTGTCGGTTAAGTTTATATCTTCTACGCCGTAATATAACTCTCCTTCGAGTGAGAAAGGTAAAAAGAATAAATTATTCCCGTCGGAATATAAATATTTCCCGTTTTCTTCCAAAATTTTTTCGCACTTTATTTTTAAATCGTCAAATAAATTGTGTTTTCGTAATTTATTTACCGATAAACTTAAATATATTTCTCCATCGTCGCAAATTAGTCGCGAAAATTGTTCATCGGTTAAAACTACGGTTTGTTCGTTATATATAATTTTATTATCTTTTTTATACGCTTTAAGCGTAATTTCCTTTTTTACGCCGAACAAAATTTTTCCGTTTTGCGAAAAGAAATAATCGTTATTTCCATTTAAAACGTCGGAAACGCAAGTTACCCGCTCAAAAGTTTGCCCTTTATAAGCAGTTTTATAAATTTCGGGCAAGTTTTTATCGCAGTTGCTTCCGCAAAATTTTCCGTTTTCAACGTAACCGTCTTGACATTCTATATCGCTTCCGCAAAGCATATACAACGTATCTTTTACTTGCGGAAATCTTAATAGTTCGTCAAGCGTTCCGTAGTCTTCTATACGCCCGTCTATCATTATGGCTATTTTGTCGGCTAAAAATCTTGCTTCGTGGCTGTTATGCGTAACGTACACGAAAGTGGTGTCTTTCATTAGTTTTTTCGTTTCTTTAATAAGCCTTAAATACTCTTCCCTTGCTTGTTCGTCTACGTTCGATAAAGGCTCGTCAAATAAAAGCAATTTCGGTTTTCTGACTAAAGCTTTTGCAAGACAAACTCTTTGTTGCTGTCCACCGCTTAAAAACTTTGGTTTTACGTTTTTGTAGTCGCTTAAACCGAAAAATTCAAGCACGGGCAAAACTTTTTTATTTATTTGCTCTGTGGGAACGTTTTTCGACTTCATATAAAACGCTACGTTATCGTATACGGTATAATTGGGGTATAATGCGTAATTTTGAAAAATCATAGCGCAGTCCCTTTCCTGTGGCGGAATATTGTTTGCAGGTATTCCGTCTAAAGACAATTCCCCGCTATCTATTGTCAATACTCCCGAAAGAACTTTTAACAGCGTTGATTTCCCGCACCCTGATTCTCCCATTACGACTACGAATTCACCGCTTTTTATTTCTAGCGAAAAATCGCTTAGAGCTTGCACGGAATGGGGAAATATTTTAGTTATACTTTTACAAGATACGTTCATACTAAATGTCCCCTTTTTCACCCGAGTTATCATCGGATTTTATGTTTTCGCTTGAACTACTTTGTGTTTCGCCGTTTTCGACTTTTGTAGTTTCGCTAATTTCGTTTATTTCCTCTTTTTTACTTTCTTTACTAGAAACGCATTCATCTTCGTTTTCCGCAAGCAACTTAGCAAGATTTTTAATTTCCTCTTCCGTATGCGTTTGCGGTTTTTCTTCCTCAAAATCGTACATTCCCTTTCTTACAAATTCGGGATATTCTTTTTCGTTTATAAATTTATCGAAAGTTGCGTTTGTAAATAAAAAACATACTAGTATTAAATATGATAATCCGCCGAATAAAAGAATAGTTATACCTATAAAATAAAAAGTGGTAATAGGTATTAAAAAAAATATCGCAACGGGCAAAACGCCTACTATTAGCATTAAAATATTAAAAAATAATTTTTTAAAGGTTAACAATATCGCAAGTTTGAAAGAAGATAAAAAACTCATATTGTAAAGCGAACAAATTGCGAAATGATATATTTCCACCATTAACGCAATTACGGCTACGACCGCAATAGTAAACACTATGTAGAGATTTAAAAATCCCGAACCCGAAGAATAATAGTTTACCAACACTTCTGCTATCAAAACGAATACGCTTATTACTGCGGAAATACCCATAAACTGTTTAGAGCTGTTGGAAACACCTTTAAAAAAATCTTTTTTGAACGAAAAAGGCTCGTCCCAACAAATCTTTCTTATAATATACACAGCCCCCGATAAACCTACGGAAGCTAAAAGCATAGTCGGAAGTCTTATTATAAAACAACTTATGGCAATGGAATTTTGCTTTGTTACGCTTGCCCCCGAGTGAGAAGAACTGTAAATAAAATACGTTATTTCAAACAAAATAAACGGTAAAGCAAAAAGTACGGCAAGTAAATTTACGTTAAACAGCGTCAACCACCTTTGTTTATATGCAAATTTAAATACTTGTCTTCTGTTAGTAGGTAGATCAGACCGATTAAAATCTTTATCTTTCTTTTTACCCATAACAAGTTTATTCATCAAACCTTTCCAGGACATTTTTTCTCCTTATTCAAACCTAAAATCTTTTACGAAATCTATTATTTGATTTAAACTATTTTGCGGAATCGTCGCGACGGAAGAAACCGCAAAAACGTAATCTTCGCTTAAAGTTATTCCGTAAATTAAATCGTTATATTTATAGCCCTTTGCGTTTAAATACTCTTCGCCTAAATAATCGGTTAATCCGAGAGTCGCAAAATCTAAATATTTAGAACTATAATCGTCTATCATATCTTTTCTGACAATATAAAAATCTACAACCGAACTCCATAAATTAAAAGTTAATCTATCGTCTTTATTATTAACGTCGCTCACGAATACGTCAACGTCTTTAAACCCGTATTTTTTATAATCGGATTTAAAACTGCCGTATAACTTTTCTATTTCCGTTTCATCTGTATAAGACTCCGTTACCCAAATTACCAAATGTTCGTTATCGGTAGCTTTATCGCTGTTTATTCCTATTAAACTCCAAACTATTACTATAACTAAAATAACTATAAAATATAAGAATTTTCTTTCTTTAACGTAATTAAACGCTTGTTTTATTTTAACAGATTTACTCATTTTCGTACTCCTTATAATCTATTAAAATATTGCCCGATTTCTCTATCAAATATTTTACTCCGCTAACGTAAGTAAACGGAAAATCTCTATCGATTAAAAGCTTATTTTCGCTTTCTTCTTTATAGCTATAAATTTCTATTTCTAAAAAGTCTTTGCCGTTACTTACTATAAACGTGGGTTCGCCTTTAAATTCTATAACGTCTTTTTGTCTTTCGCCGTAAAGTACGTCCGAGTAGAACTCTATATCAAACTTTAACTTTTTATGAACGAAATGATTTCTTAAATTTAAAAAAACAAATAAAAAGAAGCTAATTATTGCGCCTAAAACGCTTAAATAAGGCATTTTGTATTTAAATATTACAAAAATAAGAAAAACTATTATAATTAAAGTAGCCAAACTAACAAAAAACGTTATTTGCTTTTGTCGTTTTTTGTCAGATTTTAATTTTTCGTATTTATTTGAAGAATATATCATTTTTCCCCTTTTTCTTTTTTTTAAAAAAAGAAGTTTTACTTTTAAATAGATTATTTAACGTTTTGCAATATGAATTTAGCCCATATATCGTAACCTTTTCTGTTTAAATGCAACCTATCTGCTATACAGTATTCGTCCATATTTTCAAAAGCTTTTCCGTTTTTATCTAAAAACAATTCTCCCGTAGATAAGTATTTAACGTTTTCGTTTTTTAAAGCTATTTTTTTGAATCTTTCGTTAAGTTCTTTCTCTTTTTCCCAATAACCGATAAAAGGAGTACAATGCGTTAAGGAACATAAAAATATAATGGATTTTTTATTATATTCAAGTATAGTGTTTATTACCCTTAAACACTCTTTTTCAACATAATCTACGTTCTGATTGCTATGAAGGTCGTTAAATCCTAAATTTATTACGAATTTGTCTGATTTGAATTTTAAAACCAGACTTTTTAGATAGTCGTCCGTCCAATCGCAAAATCTTGTCCCACCAATTCCCACGTTTACGGCAGATAAATCACCTTTGTCCTGTTCAAATTCCGTTCCATATAAAGAAGGGTCGACGTTATTATGTTTACCCCATAAATCAAACCAACTGTCCCCGAAAAAAACGTACTCGTATTTTGGAAAGTTATGCAAAGAATACTGATTGATATACTCTTTAAACCTATGGGCAAAAGTACTAGTTAGCTCTATTTCCATATCGATTGAAAATCCGGGTAAAAGTTTACTTTCGTCAAAATCTCCTATCCAATCTTCATAGTTGTTTAACCCTTTAAAGAATTTGTGAGAAATTGCAAACGGCGTTCCGTCTTTATGGGTAAAATAAAAGATACCGTTTCCAAAAAACCAATCCCCCTTACTGTGGTCAAAATCTCCCTCGTACAAAATAGTATTGCTATTTTCCGGTCCGCCAAAAGTTGTCCCCTCAAAAAAAGTGGATTGAGCAAAATATTGTTTGCCGTGTCCTTGTTTATAGAAAATGCTTCCGTTATATTCCATTTCGCCTATATAAACAGAACCTTCTGCATATTTTTCTTCGCCTATCCCTTTACTTGGAAGTCCTTGTTTCCATTCTCCGTTAAAAGGTTTAAACCAACGCATTCCGACTTTATTTAAGTCTTGTGTAAAAATTACTTTTGACATATTTCCCCTTTATAAATAAATGATAGTATAATTATAGCATTTTTTAATTAAAAATTCAATAAATATAGCAATTA
>CAJMEI010000071.1 GCA_905212395.1 uncultured Christensenella sp.
ATAATATTTAGGATAAAAATTAATATTTTTTATATTTTTTAGTATGGATTAAGAATCGTGGTTTACGGTTAAGACAATAAGGAGAAATTTATGGAAGATATACAAGAACTCACTTACGATTATCCTTTAATTGCGTTAAAAGGATTAGTAGTATTACCGGATAACCGAGTCAGCATCGAAGTTGGGAGACAAGCTTCCGTCAACGCGGTGAACGTGGCATTGGAAAGGGATAAATATATAGTTGTCGTCGCGCAAAAAGACCCGAATTTAGAAATGCCTAAATACGATGATTTATATAACGTAGGGGTATTATGCTCTATAAAAGAACGCGTAAACTTGCCAAACGGTACGAAAAGAATAATGTTAGATGCTTTAAAAAGGGTAAAAATTCAAGCTTTTAACGATTCCGAAGAGCTAACGTTCGTAACCGTAAAGGAATTAGAATTCGAAGGCGAAATAGATAACGAAACGGCTATTTTATGTAAAATGATAAGCCAACAATTTTCGGACTTGGTTGACCTTCAAAAGAAAAGAAACCCTAAATTGGAATATTTAAAGAGTATTACGGAATGTAGTCATGCGTACTGTAATATAATAACCTTTAACGTTCCTATGACGGAAATTCAAAAGCAAGAAATTTTAGAAATAGACAATTTAAACGATAGACTTTTATTGTTGTTAAAAAGAATAAAAGCTTTAAACGAGTTTGTAGAAGTCGAAAAGAAAATAGCCGAAAAAGTTAAAGATAGTATGGATAAAAGCCAAAAAGAATACTATTTAAGGGAACAATTAAAAGCTATTCATAACGAACTTGGGGACGACGAAAACGAAATAGAAGGGTTAAGAACGCAAATATTAGCCAAAAAAATGCCGAAAGAAGTAGAAGAAAAGGCGTTAAAAGAATTATCGAGAATGTCTAGAATGAATTCTTCTTCTCCCGATTACACGGTTTTAAGGGGATATTTAGATTGGATAATAGATTTGCCTTTTAATTCCGTCGGGGACGATTGCGATATTAAATACGCTAAAAACGTACTTGAAAAAGAGCATTACGGTCTTGAAAAAGTTAAGGACAGGATATTAGAATATCTTGCCGTATATAAATTAACGGGCAAGCTAAACGGACCTATTATTTGTTTGGTAGGACCGCCCGGAGTAGGTAAAACGTCTATCGCGGGTTCCATAGCAAGGGCGTTAAACAGAAATTTTGTAAGAATGAGTTTGGGCGGAGTTAAAGACGAAGCCGAAATCAGGGGACATAGAAAAACTTACATAGGCGCAATGCCGGGTAGAATAATTTTCGGTCTTAAAGAAGCGAAATGCGCAAATCCCGTATTTTTGCTAGACGAAATAGACAAAATTTCCAGCGATTTAAGGGGCGACCCCGCAAGCGCGTTGTTAGAAGTTTTAGACCCCGAACAAAATTCCACGTTTAGGGATAGATATTTGGAAATTCCTTACGATTTGTCTAAGGTCATGTTCGTAACTACGGCAAACAGTTTGGATACTATACCTCAACCGCTACTCGACAGAATGGAAGTTCTTACCATTTCGGGATATACTTATCAAGAAAAAGAAGAAATAGCAAAGCGTTATCTAATTCCTAGACAAATAGAAGTAAACGGATTAAACGATAATTTAATTCGCTTTACGGACGAAGGGATAAAACTCATAATAGAAGGTTACACCAAAGAAGCGGGAGTAAGAAGTCTTGAAAGAGAAATCGCTTCCGTTTGCAGAAAAGTTGCAACCGAATACTCTTTAAGTAAAAAAGATAAAAAGAGAAAAATAGACGAAAAAGCCGTAATCAAATATTTAGGAAACGTTAAATTCGGACTTGAAGAAAAAGTCGAATCTAATGACGTCGGCGTTGCAACGGGACTTGCGTGGACGCAAGTTGGCGGAACCACTCTCTCCATAGAAGTAAACGTTATGGAAGGAAAAGGCGATTTAATTTTAACGGGCAAGCTCGGCGAAGTTATGCAAGAAAGCGCGAAAACAGCGTTTTCGTATATAAAAAGCAACGCTGAAAAATACGGAATAAAAGAAGACGCGTTTACAAAACACGATATACACGTTCACGTTCCCGAAGGGGCTACCCCTAAAGACGGACCTAGCGCGGGTATCACGCTTGCAACGGCAATTTTATCGGCTTTAACGGGTAGAAAAGTTAGAAACGACGTGTCTATGACGGGCGAAATAACTTTACGCGGAAGAGTTCTTGCTATAGGCGGATTAAAAGAAAAATCTTTGGCGTCTTATAAAATAGGCGTTAAAAATATCATTATTCCTAAGGCAAACGAAAAAGATATAGAAGAAATTCCCAATTGTATTGTTTCCGAACTTAACTTTATTCCCGTAAAAGACTACGACGAGGTTTACAAAAACGCATTCGTAAACGAATAAACGGGGGTAAAAATGAAAATAGTCAAGGCGGAATTTATTACGTCGGCAAAAACGGGCGCGCAATTTATAAAAACGGATAAACCCGTAATTGCCGTTTGCGGAAAGTCAAACGTCGGTAAAAGTTCGTTTATAAATATGCTTGCCAACCAAAAAAAGCTTGCAAGGACTAGCAACACTCCGGGGAGAACAAGGCTTGTCAATTATTTCGATTTCGGTCAGTTTATTTTAGCGGATTTACCCGGTTACGGATTTGCCAAAGTCAGCAAGGAAGAAAAAATCAGTTGGGCTAAAACCGTAGAAGAATTTTTTTCTTGCGGGCAAATAATCCACGCGCTTTCTTTAATCGACGTAAGGCATAATCCCACGCAAGACGATTGCGATTTAATTAGATACTTTCACCAAACGCTTACTCCGTTTTCGGTAATAGCTACCAAATGCGATAAACTAGGTAAATCTAAAATCAAACCGCAAGTTTTGGCGGACTATTTAAGAATGGGTAGCGCAAATATTATAGGCGTGTCTAGCGAAAACGGTTACGGGAAAGACGCGGTTTTAGCATTACTTGACCACGTTTTAAAAGTCAATAAAGAGCAAAAAGAAAATACGGATACTTGCTTAGAAGTTGACGAAATAGACGAATAATACTTTATTGTAAAACATAAAATAAAGTATGAATTTACGTTTTGCGCTTTGCAACAAACAATTAAAAATAGTAAAAATATTATTTTACAATATAAATTTAGAACGTTTAGGCTTGTCCCCGAACGTTCTTTGTTTTATGCCTTTTAAGACAAAAAAAATAAATTGCGTAGTAGCAAGCGGTAAGGTAATCGTTTTAGAAAACGAAGTTGCGGAGAAGGTGATGGTAGAATATGTTTGAATACTATTTAACGGGAAACGCCAACAGCGGTAAAACAACGCTTTATAACGCGTTATGTAAAGCAGACGAAAAAACGGGAAACTGGCACGGGGTAACGGCCGTAGTAAAAAAGTCGGGCTATATGTTCGATAACGAAAGATTTTTGGTAAGCGATTTACCGGGAATTTATTCTTTAAATCCCGTTTCGTTAGAAGAAAAAAACAGCGTTGACGCAATAAAAAGCGTAAAAGAACAACTGATAGTCGTGGTGATTGATATAAACTCTTTACAAAGCGGAATAAAGCTATGTAAGGACTTATTAAAAGAAAAGCTGAAATTTACGGTGGTATTAACTAAAACGCAAAGAAAAAAAATGAGCTTAATAAACAAGTGCGAACGCATTTTTGGCATTAAATGTTTTTGCGTAAACGCGTACGATAGAAAATCGGTTAAAGCGTTTAAGGAAAGCGTAAAAAATTTGCCTATCGTAACGGAAATAAAAGACGAAAAAATAGAGCAAAACAATTTTAAGTCAATAGATAAAATTTTTTTGAATTCGTTTTTCAATTTAGTTTTTTTTATCGTTTTTTCGTGCGTAGCGTTATATTGTTCGATAGGAAAATATTCGTTAGGCAGTTTTTTATCGGATAAATTAAATAGCCAAACCGAAAATGTTTCCGTTAGGGCGTATGCGTTTTTAAACGGCAGAGTTACGGAATTAGTTAGAAAAATTATTGTTAAAGGCGTAATAGAAGGAATAGGTAGCGTGCTTAGTTTTATTCCGCAAATATTTATCCTTAACTTTTTTATTTCTTTATACGAAGAAAGCGGATTTGCCGAGCGTACTTCTTGTTGCGTAGGCGTAAGCTTATCAAAACTAGGCTTAGGCGTAAAATGTTTGTTTCCGCTTGTGTCGGGGCTTACTTGCACGGGGGTATCGTGTGAACTATGCAACAGTTGCGAAAACGAAAAAATCAAAAAAAGAACTATGGATTGTTTGTCTTTCGTGCCGTGTTCGGCAAAAAACGCAACGCTTATATATTTATGTAAAACTTTTTTCGCTAAGCCTTTTATCGCGATAATTTCGCTATACGTTTTGCAAGTTTTTATAATCGTATTTCTTGCCATAGCTTTAAAAATTATTTACGGCGTTCAAAGACAACCGCTCATTAAAGAGTTAGATTGTTTGCGTTTTCCGCCCGTAAGTTTTATTTTTAAAAGGAGTTTTAAGGCGGTGGGCGATTTCGTAAAAAAAGTGGGAATTATAATTACTTTAATTTCCGTATCTTTAACCTTATTTACGGCAGTCAACGCAAATTTTAGTTTTTGTGAAAATTTATCGGAAAGCATGCTAGCTTTCGTCGCTAAAAAAATAAGTTTTGTTTTCTATCCTTTGGGGATATACGATTGGCGTTACAGCGTGGGCGCGATATGCGGTTTTTTTGCCAAAGAAGGCGTAATAGGCGCGTGTTCTTCTTTAAATTTATCTAGAGCGGGTTTAAGTTTTGCTTCGCGTTTTTCTTACTGCGTGTTTATTTCGTTATATTCGCCTTGTTTCGTTGCGCTCGCGTCTTTTAAAAAGGAAAGTAATTTTGCTTTTTCTTTAAAAATATTTATAAGAAATACCTTAATCGGATATATAGGCGGATTTTTATGCTATAAAACGTTAAATAAAAACTATTTATCGTTGATTATTTTCTTAATCGCTGTTATAATAATAACAGCGGTGTTATATGGTATTAAAAAGCGTAACGGTAAAAAAACAAGGGTTAATTTCGGAAATAGCTCTTCGTCAAGGAATAGGATTTAATCAAATAAAAAAAATTTTACGCAAAAAAGACGTAAAGGTAAACGGAGTGAGAACGAATAAAGATATTTGCGTAAATAAAGGCGATAAGCTCGATTTCTATTTAGAAGAAGTAAAAAAGGATTTATCCGTTTTATATCAAGACGAAAATTTAATAGTTTGCAATAAAGAGCAAGGAATAGAATCGGTAGATTTTTACGAAAGGGTAAAACAAAAATTTCCTACCGCGATTTTTACGCATAGGTTAGATAGAAATACGGGCGGACTTATAATTTTTGCTTTAAACGCCACCGCATACGACGAACTTTTTAAAGCTTTAAAGCAAAGAACAATCGAAAAGTATTACCTTGCCAAAGTATACGGAAAAATGCCAAAGCAAGAGCAAACCTTAACGGCTTATTGTAAAAAGGACGCAAAAAATTCTTTCGTAAAAGTTTATCCCGATTATAAAGCGGGCAGGCTAAAAATCGTAACCGAATATAAAGTTTTAAATTACGACGGGGAAAATAGCTTGGTAGAAGTAAAACTAATAACGGGCAGAACGCACCAAATAAGGAGTCATTTGGCGTTTGTAGGTAATTTTATTTTGGGAGACGGGAAATACGGCAAAGAAGAAATAAATAAAAAATATAGTAAATATTCATTAGGAACAAAACAAAAATTAGGTATAACACAAGTATTAATGGAAGATCCAAAGTTAATTGTATTAGATGAGCCATTAAATGGCATAGAAAATGAAACAGCAAAAGAGGTAAGAAAAATATTAAATGAAGAAAAGAAAAAGGATAAAATAATAATTGTAGCTTCTCATATAAAAGAAGATATAGATACTTTAGCAGATGTTGTTTATAATATTGATAATGGTATTGTAGAAAAAATAAAGGGATAAAATTAAATTTTAATTGACAAAAGCCTAACTTTCTCATATAATTAGTAAATGAAAAAGGCAATTTAGTTTGGAGGTGCAAAAGAATGAAAAAAGGAACATTTCAACCTAATAATCGTAGAAAAGCAAAAAAACATGGTTTTTTCTCACGTATGAAATCAGGTATTGTTAATAAAAGAAGAGCTAAAGGAAGAAAAAAATTATCAAAATAATACCACTTGAAAAAAGTGGTTTTTCTGTATAAAGAGGTAATTTATGAAAAAAAAGAATATTGTAAAAAATAAAGAGGATTTTACTAGAATAATAAATAAGAAAACTGGTTATGTAAATAAATATTTTATTATTAATGAAGAAGTAAATAATGATTTAATGCCAAAGTTTGGAATTACTTTTATTAAAAATATGTGTAATGCCGTTAATAG
>CAJMEI010000072.1 GCA_905212395.1 uncultured Christensenella sp.
AGATTTCCCATAAATACTTCCTGCAGCAATTATCAAGATCACTGCTCCTGAGATCACTGCAATGATACTTCTCTTCATATTTCCATTCATTCCCTTCTAACTGTCCTACTGCATAATCTGTTACTTCTTTCAATACCGATTTGTCTCTTTTAAGTGTTACTTTCTTTCGTTCTTTCTGCACAGACAGATTAACATCTTCAAATCCTGCATTTTGCCTATATCTATTTTTAAGAATTATATATAGTTCTTTAGAACTATAATATCATGGTTTTGATTGCGAAAAAAGACATGTTTTACAAATGAATCCATAAAAAAAAGAAGAGCTTTATGCCCTTCAATTTTGCAGTTAATTCTATTAGCCTACAAAAGCTCTGACTGCATTTAAAATTCTTTTCTGTTCGTTCTTTGGTAATTTTTCTATCGTGTTTTTTATCTATTACCGCAGAAAGAAGTACCGCGTACGGAACTTTATTTAGCTCAACTCTTACTATTTCGCCGAGTTTATTTCTCATTTCATAGTTGCAATCGGCAAAAAGAGTAATGTCGATATTTTGAAAAACGGTACCGTATTTGACTATTCCCGCAATTAAAGTGGTTTCGTCTTCGCCTAATTTTCCGTTTTTTATGGCTACGGCGGTTAAAAAGGATTGTAAAAATGCGTCGAAATCGGATAAAACTTCGCTTTTTTTCCATTTTAACTGTATATCGGAATACGCTTTATCGTAAAAATCCGATATTAAAGTCGTTATTTTAAAATATTCTTTTTCCGCAGAATCTATTAAAACTCTACCTTTTTCAGTTACCATATTCCACCTTATTTAAAAGATTTACTTTTCATGAATACGCTTTCGCTTTTTCCGAGTTCCGCAACGGGTTTACCCTTAGATAATCTCGATTCCAAAGGTATTTTTTCTACGTCGCAAGACGAAACACCGTTTTCCCCTATCGAGAACACTCTGTTTTTCTCTTCCGAATTAAGTACGCAAGCCATATTTATAATAGCTGACGGCGTATCGAAAGTATCGATACATTTTACGCCTTTTCCGCCCCTTGCTATTTTAGAAATTGTACCTATATTTACCCTTTTAAAGAATCCTTCCGTCGTTGAAACAATTAAAACGTTGCTTTTATCTTTATCGAAAACGTAAGCAAACGCGACTTTATCGTTAGGCGACAAGGTTATACCCTTAACACCGCCTGCGACTCTACCCTGAACGGGAACTTCTTTTTCGGCTCTTTCCACCATACCCTTTGCGGTTATGAACAGCATTTCTTCTTCATCGTTATCTTTTTGAACGGCAATTAAGCTATCTCCGTCTTTTAGTTTTATAGCCGAATATACGTTTTTATTTACGTTGAAGTCAGTTAAAGCGGAAATTTTGACCATGCCTTGTTCGGTAAAGAACACGAGTTTATCTTTTTCGAAATCTAAATCGTTTTGAGAGAAAAACGCAACGGGTTCTTCGCCTTTTTCGGCTTCTTTATAGAATTTAGCAAAGTTTATGCCGTTTATATCCGCGCCCTTGCTTTCGGGAATAAACGAAATATCCATTTTAAACAAATTACCTTTGTTGGTAAAGGCTAAAACTTCTTTATCCGTATCCGTTCTACAAGCGAATTTAAACACGTTTTTAACGGAAGGCTCGGTATCTTCTATAGCTTTTTCGTAGTTCTTGGTCTTTAATTTTCTTATAGTTTTATTCGCGGTATAGGCAACAACTACGTTTTCGACAACGTCGGAAGACGCGCTTGCTTCTAAGCCGATGTCGTTTACGTCGTAAACTATTTCGGTTTTTCTGGAATCTTTATATTTTTTCTTAATGGCAAGCATTTCGCTTTTAACGATTTCCATTTGAAGCTTTTTGCTGTCCACTATTTTTTTGAGTTTTGCTATTAGCTCTTCAAGCTCCGAAAGCTCGTCCTGCAAACCCTTAACTTCTAATTTGGTAATTCTTGCAAGTCTTAAATCTAATATCGCTTGCGCCTGTCTTTCGGACAAATCAAAAGTTTTTCTTAAACTTTGACGCGCGGTAGGCGTGTCGGGAGCGTTTTTAATTATTTTTATAACCGCGTCTATATTGTTTACGGCAATAATTAACCCTTGTAAAATATGAGCTCTTTCCTGAGCCTTGTTTAAATCGAATTTAGTTCTGTTTAAAACGACTTTTCTTTGATATTCAACGTAATAAGAAAGAATATCCAAAAGTCCTAATTGTTGCGGTTTTCCGTTTGCAATCGCAACCATATTTATACCAAAACTTACTTGTAATTTAGTGTTTTTAAGTAAATATTGTATAACGTCGTTTACGTTGCAATCTTTTTTAACTTTTATAATGGCTCTCATTCCGTTTCTGTCGGATTCGTCCACTATGTCGGTAACGCCTTCTAAAACGGCGACTTTATTTACGTCCCTTTTAACCGCTATGTCTTTTAATATTTCGGCTTTGTTGGATTGATAAGGCATTTCGGTAATAACTATGTTCTTTTTACCGTTTTCGCCTTGCTCTAAGTGCATTTTCGCCCTAATCGTAAACTTGCCCCTACCCGTTTGATATGCGGTTTTAAGCTCGTCCGTAGCGATTATATAAGCTCCCGTAGGAAAGTCGGGACCCTTTATATATTTCATCATTTCGTCAATCGAAATTTTAGGGTTGTCTATTAAAGCTACCGCGCCGTCTATAACTTCGGCTAAATTGTGCGTGGGAATATTAGTAGCTAGTCCTACCGCAATACCCGTAGCTCCGTTGACTAATAGGTTTGGAAATCTACCGGGCAGAGTTTCGGGTTCTTTTAATTCGTCGTCAAAGTTAGATTGCCATTTAACCGTATCTTTATCGAGTCCGTCTAAAAGTTCTAAGGCTAGCGAATTTAACTTAACTTCCGTATAACGCATTGCCGCCGCGCCGTCCCCGTCAATCGAACCGAAATTTCCGTGTCCGTCGATTAGGATATTACGCATATTAAAATCTTGCGCAAGTCTTACCATTGCTTCGTACACCGAAGTATCGCCGTGGGGGTGATACTTTGCTAGACAATCGCCTACTACTCTCGCGCTTTTTTTGTAACCTTTATCGGGAAGTATTCCCAAAGTGTACATAGAATATAAAATTCTTCTTTGAACGGGCTTTAAACCGTCTTCTATACGGGGAATCGCCCTGTTTAAAATAACGTCTTCCGCATAAGGTATCATAGAGTTATGCAAAACGTCTTCCATAGATTTTTCTATTATACCGTTTTTAATTTCTTCCACTTGTATCACTCCTTACGTTATTTACCTTATCGAAATACGTATCTTCTTTGTTAAAATTCGCATATTCCAAAATGTAAGCTTTTCTCTCTTGCGCGCCTTCGCCCATAAGAGTAGAAATAAGTCTTTCGTTTAAAACTTTATCGTCTATGGAAACCTGCATTAAAACTCTGGTTTTAGGATTCATCGTTGTTTCCCAAAGCTGTTCGGGATTCATTTCTCCTAAACCTTTGTAACGTTGAAGTTGGTATCCCCTACCTACTTTTTCTATTTTTTCTTTTAATTCGCTATCGTCGTAAGCGTATTCTTCCACGTCTTTTTTATAAACTTTGTAAAGTGGCGGCATAGCTATATAAACGTGTCCTTGCTCGACTAACGGACGCATATACCTATAAAAGAAAGTTAAAAGTATTGCCCTTATGTGCGCTCCGTCCGTATCCGCGTCCGACATAATTACTACTTTATCGAATTTTAAGTTGTCTATATCGAAATCGTTTCCGATTCCCGTTCCGAGCGCGCTTATTATAGTACGAATTTCTTCGTTCTTTAAAACTTCGTCTATTTTTTTCTTTTCGCAGTTTAAAGGTTTGCCCCTTAAAGGCAAAATCGCCTGATGAGTTCTATCTCTTCCCTGTTTTGCGCTACCGCCTGCGGAATCACCTTCTACGATAAATAATTCGTTTTCTTCGCTTTTTCTGGAAGAACAAGACGCAAGTTTTCCGACTAAGTTAAAGCTGTCAGCGTCTTTTTTGCCCCTTGCAATCATTTTAGCCTGTTTTGCGGCTTTTCTTGCTTTAGATGCGTTTACGGCTTTTCCTACTATTGCGGTAAATGCGGATTTGTTCTTTTTATTTTCGCAAAGAACTTTAAGTTGTTCTACCGCAATTTGCATAACTGCGGTTTTAACTTCGGGATTGCCGAGTTTTCCTTTGGTTTGACCTTCGAATTGCGCGTTTTTCATTTTTATGGAAATAACGCAAGTTAAACCTTCCCGATAATCTTCTCCCAAAAGATTTTCGTCTTTTTCCTTTAATAGATTTACGCTTCTTGCAAAATCGTTTAAAACTTTGGTAAAGCCCGTTTTAAAGCCTTCTTCGTGAGTTCCGCCGTCGCAAGTTAAAATGTTATTTACGAAAGATATTATCCTTTCGTCGTAATTATCCGTATGCTGAAAAGCAATTTCAGCAAGTATTCCGTTATTTTCGCCTTTTACGTAAAGCGGAGCTTCTATTACGGAATTTCTACCCGAATTTAATTTTTTGACAAAGTCTATAATTCCCCCGTCGTAATTAAAACTTACGGGGGCGTGCAAATCGTTTCTTTTGTCTTCCAAAGAAATCGTAATTCCTTTATTTAAAAACGCTAATTCTTCTATTCTATCAACGATAATACCGTAATCGAATTCGCAAGTTTCAAAAACTTCTTTATCGGGTTTGAAACGAACGAAAGTTCCCTTTTTGTCGGTGGGCTTTTCGGTGTTTTTTAAATGTCCAATCGGAATTCCCGATAACACTTTCCCCTTTTTCTCGTCGTAGTAAGAATGGAATTTCATTTTATATACGGTGTTTTTATAAACTTCTACTTCTAACCATTCGGATAAAGCGTTGGTTACGCTTGCGCCTACGCCATGCAATCCGCCCGAAAAAGCGTAATTGTCGTTATCGAATTTTCCGCCCGCGTGCAACTGCGTAAATACTACTTCTACACCGGAAATTTTTGCCGTAGGGTGTATGTCGGTAGGTATTCCCCTTCCGTTATCTTCTACGGAAACGCTTCCGTCGGGATACAATATTACTTGTATTTTATCGGCGTAGCCGTTTGTAGCTTCGTCTATCGCGTTATCTATAATTTCCCATAAAATGTGATGTAATCCTTTTAAGCCCGTTCCGCCTATATACATTCCCGGTCTTTTACGTACTGCTTCCAGACCTTCCAAAATCTGAATTTGATCCGCTCCATATTCATTTTTCACTTCTGTTCCCATAGTTTTCTCCATTTCTTTACCTTGTTTCCAATGTCACTGTTCCCTCTTTCACTCGGAAAACCCTGTCAAGCGTTAAACGGCTATCAATAAACTCTTCCAAACCGGTGCAGGTGATTATGGTTTGTATGTCATGAATACTATCTAACAAATAGTTTTGCCTATTTCTATCGAGTTCAGACAAAACATCGTCTAATAATAATATTGGACAATCTTGTGATGATTTTTTTACAATTTCAATTTCTGCAAGTTTTAATGCCAATGCACAAGTTCTCTGTTGTCCCTGAGAACCAAACTTGCGCAGGTCCAATTCTCCATTCATAAAACACAGATCATCACGATGTGGTCCGACATTTGTAGAACAAAACTTCATGTCTCTTTCCTTTGATTCAGCTAGAGCTTTCTCAAAGTTTCCTGCAGAGACATCCGGTTCATACAATGTTTTTATAATTTCCTTCTCTCCGGTAAGATTTTTTGCAACTTGAAGAACAATTTTATCTAATTCATCCACAAATTGCTGCCGTCTTACAATGATTTTTTCTCCATACTCGATCAATTTCTCATCCCATATGGACAAAGTACTTTCCAAAGATGGCGAAAAGGATATCTGCTTTAGCAGTTTATTACGCTGCATAAGCACCTTATTGTATTCAGCCAGATCATACAAATACAAAGGATCTAACTGACACAATTCCATATTTACAAATCTTCTTCTCTCGGACGGACCATTTTTTATAATCTTTAAATCCTCCGGAGAAAAAAATATAACATGTGCAAGACCCATTAATTCACTAGAGCGTTTGATTGGAACACCATCAATAGCAATTCCTTTTCCTTTGCTCTTTCTCAAATGCATATCAATCTTATGAGTCATTTCTCGTTTAGTGAGAAACATACGTATGTGCGCTTCATCTTCACCAAACCTTATTAATTCCTTATCTTTGCTTCCTTTGTGAGAATTGGTCGTTGCACAAACATAGATAGACTCTAATATATTTGTCTTTCCTTGCGCATTATCCCCATAAAGAATATTGGTCTTTGGATGAAATTCCAACTTGGCATTTTCATAATTTCTAAAATTACCCACCTCAATGGATTCTAATTTCATTATGATTCACCTA
>CAJMEI010000073.1 GCA_905212395.1 uncultured Christensenella sp.
ATTTTGTTTATTTTATCATTTTTTGCGCCTGAAGCTTTAAATTATCCAAATATAATCCGTTTAATTCTAATTGTCTTTCAACGGAAGCCTGTTTAACGAATTCGTCTTTAATTCCAAGATTTGAAACCTTAATTTTTTTATCCATAGAATTAAAATAATTTAAAACAGCTTGTCCGAAACCGCCGTTTATCACGTTTTCTTCCAGCGTAATAACGGGGGTTGAAATTTCGTTAAGCGTTTGATAGTCTAACGGCTTAATTACCCTTGCGTTAATTACGTTTACGCCGAAATCCGCCGTTTCGCCAAAATTTAAAGCTAATTTATTCATTCTATATCCTACGGCTAAAATAGTAAGTTTTGCCGAAGGTTTTTCAAGCGTTTTTTCCCATTTTAACGAAAATTCGTCGTGAAAAGCAAAATCTTCTATTTTACCGTTACAATAACGAATTGCAAGCGGTGTTTTAAAGTCGTAAGAAAATTTTAACATACTTTTAAATTCCGACACGTCTTTAGGGGCTAAAACAGTTAAATTAGGTATGTGCGATAAATACGACACGTCGAACACGCCTTGATGAGTTTGACCGTCCGCGCCGACTACACCCGCCCTATCTATACAAACGCAAATAGGTAAATTTTGTAAGCATACGTCTATAACCATTTGGTCGTAAGCGCGTTGTAAAAACGTTGAATAAATAGCGCAATACGGCTTAATTCCGCCAAGCGCGATACCCGAAGCAAGCGTTAAAGCGTGTTCTTCGCATATACCGACGTCTATAACCATTTCGGGATGATTTTCTTTAAGCGTTTTTAAACCCGTACCGTCTAACATTCCTGCGGAAATCGCAACGAAATTTTTGTCTTTTGCCATTTCGTTTAACGTTTCACCCAAAGCGCAAGAGAACGAATTGACGCTAGGAGTAAAATGCTTGCCTATTCCGTGATATTTTTCAGAATCGTTTTCGCTTTTTGTAAGACCTTTGCCTTTTACGGTTTTAACGTGAAGTAAATTAATTCTTTGCGAATTTTTTATGTCCTTTAAAATTCTGACGGTTTGTTTTACGTTATTTCCGTCATATACGCCCGTATACTTTATTCCTAATAATTCCAAACTTGCAAACGGTGAAAAAATACGCTTAACAAAGCTTTTAATTCTTTTAAGAAATTTTCCGAAAAACGTTTTTCCTATTTTATTATCGGCTTTTTTCATCGTTTTGGAATACGTTTTACTTCTGCTTAAAGACGTTAAAGCCCTATATAGTCCGCTTGTGTTTTTACTTATAGACATTCCGTTATCGTTAAGCAAAACCAAAAATTTATCGGGTTTTTCGGAATTATTTATAAGTCCTTCTAACGCAACTCCGTTCACCAAAGCCCCGTCCCCGATAAACGATATAACGTAATAATCTTGATTTTGCCTATCCCGAGCGTAGCAATACCCGAGTCCCGCCGATATGGAAGAACCCGCGTGTCCGCTTGAATAAGAATCGTAAACGCTCTCGAAAATATTAGGAAACCCGCTTAAACCGTTTTCTTTTCTTATAGTTTCGAATAACTCGTATCTTTCGGTTAAAATTTTATGAGTATAAGATTGATGCCCTACGTCGAATACTATTTTATCTTTCGGAAAATCAAAAACGTAATATAGGGCGACAATCAATTCTACAGAACCTAGATTTGCAGATAAATGTCCTCCGTTTTTTTCTACCACGTCGATTATTTTTTCACGAATTTCACCGCACAATTCTTCTAATTTAGAAACGGGCAACTCCTTTAAGTCTTGCGGTGATTTAATTTGTTCTAACATTATGCGTATTTTTTAATAATCTCCGTAATATTTTCTTGCTTTTTAGCAATATCTTTAGCTAAAGCGATTTGACACTTCGCCCTATCGAAATTATGCAAAGGATAATTTATTTTGAAATATTTATCGCCCCTTAAATAATCTTCTAAAAATCTTGAAGCCAATTCGCACGTTATAGCGTAAGGCGCAAGAGTTAAAGATTTTTTCTCGTTTTCGGTTAAAACGTCTTTAACTTGCGATAAAAAGCCTTTTGTAAAGGCTTCGAATCTGTTTAAATCGAAACAAACCTTATCTAAATCCGTTTCGTCTTCGTTGGTAAGAGAACAAATACTCCTTACCGCGTCCCCGAAGTCGTATGCGACAAGACCCGGCATTACGGTATCTAAATCGATTACCGCAAGCGATTTTCCCGTATCCACGTCAAAAAGCACGTTGTTGCATTTCGTATCGTTATGCGTAACCCTTAAAGGAATTTCGTCGTTACCGAGCATTGCGCATAAACTTTCCGCATTAAACCTATTATCTATCAAATAAGTTAATTCTTTTTTCGCCGATTTAGCTCTATCCGAATCGTCGTCTATTAAAGAATGGAATAAATCGGTAAATCTTTTAACCGTGTTATGAAAATTAGGTATCGTTTCGTAAAGCGCGTCCGCAGGAAAATCGCTTAACATTTTTTGGAAATTCCCAAAAGCTTTTCCCGCTTCCGCAATTAAATCTTTATCTACGCAAATATCGTAAGTAACCGAATTATCTATAAACGAATAACAACGCCAATAATCTCCGTCGTCGTCCACAACGTACGCTTTACCCGTGTTTACGTCTTTATAAAACTTTAAAACCATTCTGTCTACGGTTTCTTCTCCGTCGTAATTTTCACGCATAAAATCAGTGATTTTAACGATGTTACTCATTACTTGTTCTGGATTTTTAAATACGTACTTATTTATTTTTTGCAATACGAATATTTTAATTTCTCCGTCGAAAACCGTTAATTCGTAGGTTGAATTTATGTTTCCGCTGGAAAAAGTTCTATATCCCCTAAAATCGCCTTTAATTCCGAAATCCTTAATAAATCTACAAAAATCCATTTTATCTCCGTTTAATTAAATACTACTATTAAATTTGCTCTACCTGTTCCCTGTATAGAGTAAACGTTTACTTCCGTCAACAACATTCCCGCTTTTCTTTTCGCCGAACTTACTATCGAAGAATAATTTGTACCGCTATCGTAATCAAGCACGAAATTAACCGAAAAAGTAGTTTGTGAATTTTCTGACGCTATTTGCTTTGCAACCCTAAACAAATAAGAAAGTTCTTCTACGCTACCTATATTATAGTCGTAAGTCGTACCGTTATAAGTAAAATAACTGTTAGCGTAATAATCGTAAACGCCGTCGGCTATTATTTCCGTTCTTAGACCGTCAGAATAACCGTAACTTTCTTTTATGGTTTCGTTTATCATAAAATTATTGTACGCTAAAAGTTCGTAATCATTGCTTGTAGAAACGTTTCCGTGCGTTGCGTCTATTGTAAACCATTTTCCGTTTATAAACGCTTCGTTCCAGGCGTGGTCAAGACTTGTTGTCCTTACGCAACGAATTCCTTCCATATTCATTAAACAGCTAAACGTTTTGCTTATTCCATCACATACGCCTGCACCGTTGTTTAAAATGCCTTCCATATAAAACGCGTCGTAATCCATTGCTTCGGAACTGTTATTATAGATAGGAAGAACGTAATCGACGTTTTTAACTAAATAAGTATATATATTTTTAGCTTTTTCTACGTCGGTTAAAGTATCATCGCAAATTTTTCTAAGAATCGCCTTACATTTTTCAAGCGCAATCTCTGCTCCCGAATTTTTTACAGGAATTGGTTTTACTCTGTGTTCCAAAGCGTAAAATAGCTGATTAGTGTTTTCTACGCTAACCGTTTTTTCTAATTTATGATATTTAAAATCGTCGAAATTGTCGCTTCTTTCGCTGACAAAACCGTCTAATTTAGAAAACTCAATATCGTAAATTTGTTGAGGATAAGAAGTCGGCGTATAAGTTTTTAGCGTTTCGGGAAACTTTTTTGTTACCGACACCGCAATATAATTTTTTCCGTTCACCGTTTTTGTGGCGTACGATAAAGATTCGAACGGCATTGTGGAACTTCTTAACACTTCCGTTAAACGCTCTTTCGTATAATTATCGTATTCGGCGTAATTCATTTGAACGAAAACGTCCGTTTCTATTTGATTAAAATATATATAATCTAAATATTTAACGAACTCTTCTTCGCTGTCCATCACTCCGTCCGGCTTATAGTCGTTGAAACCAAAAAAACCGTCGCTTACTTCTTTAAATTTTTTACCGTAAATAGTAAATGAATTTTCTACTTTATCGTAAAAATTATAAGAAACGGTACAAGCTTCGTCTATAAACCATTCGATAAAATATCCGTTTTCCGCATAAACGGCGGGAATAGACAGTTTTTCGCCTACGGCGACTTTGATCACGCCGTCGTTTGTAGGTGAATTGTATTTATACGTTACTTCGTAATAATCGGAAAAATAAGCGTATAAAGTTATATCGGTTTTACTTGGCAATATTTGCGTAACTTTTTCCGTAAATTCGACGTTTGTAAACCACCCTACGAAAACTTTTCCGCTTAAAGTCGGGCTATATAGCGTTATCGGCTCGGTTTGAAAATAACCGTATTCGCTAACGTTTAAAGGATTATTTTGCCCGCCATTTAACTCGTAATTTATTTTAAATTTAATTAAATTCCATTTCGCTTTCGCGCTTCCGCCTTGCAAAACTTCCTTTATTTCTTCTTCGCCCGAATACCACCCAACGAAATTATAACCTTCTTTTACGGGAACGGGTAAAGTGGCGTTTTCTTCAACGTAATATTTTCCGTTACCGCAGTCAATCCATTTTTCGTCGGTAATTCTTCCGCCGTCGCAATCTAGTGAAAAATAAGCTTGAATGGGAATTACTTTTTCCGTAACGGTAACTTGAATTATTTTTTGAACTCCGTTTTGCTCAAAAGTAATTCGGCAAACTCCTACCCCTACGCCCGTAATTACGCCTTGTAAATCCATAACAGCAACGTTTTCGTTATCGGAAACGGACGAAGTTTGAACGTTAAAAGTATAGGTTTCCCCTATTTTTATTTCAACGAAATAATCGGGAGTCGGAACGCTTTTTTCAACTACCGTTACGTTAAGTTTTTTGATATTTGCGGATTTGCTAGCCGTAATTATACATTTGCCGACGGATTTTGCTTGTACAAGCCCGTTGTCGTCTACCGTGGCAATTTGATTATCCGAAGAAAAATAATTCGCGTTTTCTTCGTAATAAAAATCGTAAGTCTGTCCGACTTCTAAGGTAACTTTATTCGTTTCGTCGTCTTTAAAAGAAAAACAAGAACAAAATACCGATAAGATAAACGTTAAAAACAACGCTAGTAATAAAAACTTTTTTCTCATTATAATTTTTCAGGTTCGGGATATACTTTTCCAAAAGTTTCGACCGTCATTTTATTAATTACGCATTTTTTTAAAGGTCTATCGGAAAAATCGGTATCTTGCTCGGCGATTTTATCAACCGTTTCCATTCCTTCCGTAACTTTTCCGAAAGAAGCGTATTGCCCGTCTAAATGCGGACTTGTTTTGTGCATTATAAAAAATTGAGAACCCGCGCTGTTAGGCATCATACTTCTAGCCATAGACAAAACGCCTCTTGAGTGCTTTAAATTATTTATATGTCCGTTTTGAGAAAATTCTCCTTTTATTCTATACCCCGGTCCGCCCGTTCCGTTACCCGCGGGGTCTCCGCCTTGTATCATAAAGTCTTTTATAACTCTATGGAACGTTAAACCGTCGTAAAATCCTTTATTAATTAGGTAAATAAAATTGTTTACCGTTTGGGGCGCGATTTCGGGATATAATTCCGCTTTAATAACGTCCCCGTTTTCCATTGTAATAGTAACTATGGGATTCATTTTTATTCCTCCTCAAATTTAATAAGTTCTATTCCCGCTTCTTTAAAAAGGCGAAGCGAAAACTCGTCGGGATAGCCGTACTTATAGTATACTCTCTTTATGCCCGAATTTATTATCATTCTACAACAAATTACGCAAGGTTGATGCGTACAATATAAATCCGCGTCTTGCAAACTTATTCCTAATTTACTCGCTTGACAAATAGCGTTTTGCTCCGCGTGTACGGCGTAACAAACCTCTTGCATCGTTCCGCTTGCGATATTTCTTTCCCTTCTTAAACAACTTCCCCTATCTTTACAGCTTTCTATTCCCGAAGGCGCCCCGTTGTATCCCGTAGTCAATATCCTTTTATCCCTGACAACCACCGCCCCGACGTGCCTGTTTTCTTGATAACAACTCGACCAAGTGGCAACGAGTTCAGCCATTTCCATAAATCTTTTTTCCCATTTATCCATAATAGTGCTCCTTTTTATTTTGCCTTCGACTTTAATATATCTATTATAATATCATATATTTAAAATTAAATCAATAACCTTTTCTGTAT
>CAJMEI010000074.1 GCA_905212395.1 uncultured Christensenella sp.
TGGCGGTGCAACTGCCAACGCAATTCATTGTCTTTTACCGGCCAATACTTCCAGTCAATGTCTTCACCGTAGTTGAATGACGGCTGATATCCTTTATGGGAGAAGAAAGTGTGTGATAAAGCATCATCCGCCCACTGTTGCTCTTCTTTGCTGATTGTAATCTTCTTCAAATTGATATCGGGAGTTTTCACATTGGTGCGTGCACGATAGTAGTCGAGCAATGCTTTGGCCGCATCTGCATCCTTTCCTTCTTGGTGCAAAGCCTTTACCTTTTCCAAACCGGGATAATCCAGGTTAAGAAGTGAGAAAACTTCATTTTTTAATTCTTGGGCATTTACTTTTCCTATGAAACACGCAAGTGTCAGCAGGAGTATATATTTAAAATTTTTATTCATAATACTTAATGTATGTCTTATTCGGATTATTAGAGATTGTTATAACTGATGCCTTTCAGGTCCATAAAACGCTTTAAAGCCTCCAGATAATAATAATCTGCATAGTTCAGGGGAGTGTCTATTTCCGAACCGTTGGGCAGGGAACCGGTGGAGTGCATCAGGATGAATCCCTGGTTCTCACCTATTTTGGCCAAATAAGCATCGCTTGATAAACTCTTTAGAATTTGTTCTGCATAATCCAAGTATTTATTTCCGTCGGGTACCATTGTACTCAGCTCTATCAATGCAGAAGCGGTTACGGAAGCGGCAGATGCATCACGCGGAGTTTCGTCAGTGACGGGAGCGTCATAGTCCCAGTAGGGAATTGCATCGTCTGTTTTAACACGTTCCATAATCATATCAGCCACTTTTACAGCGAAATTCAGGAAAGTGGTATCTTTTGTTTCACGATAACAGGCAGTGTAGCCGTATACAGCCCATGCTTGACCGCGTGCCCATGAAGAATCATCATTCTTTCCCTGGAATGTTTGTTTTTTTTCTACCGTACCGTCGTTGTTGTAGCTTACTACATGCCAGCAAGTATAATCCGGACGGAAATGGTTGTGCATAGTAGTCATTGCATGTTTAACGGCAATATCTTTATAAATATTGTTTCCTGTTTCTTTGGCAACATTAAACAAGAGATCCAGGTTCATCATATTATCGATGATAACAGGGAAATTCCAAGTTCCGAAGTCCCAGGAGCGGATAGCTGCAATGGAATCGTTGAAGCGCCCGCATAAGTTGTCAGCTGTTTCTTTCATTACTGCTGCAATAGTGTCGTTGGGAGACAGGCGCTCTGCATTTCCGTAGCTGCAGTTGACCATGAATCCTAAGTCGTGAGTACCAGTATAATAACGTACAGGATTCAGTAAGTTAGTATATTGAATAGCCCATGTTTTAAGGGTGTCATTGCCTGTCAGTTCGTAAGCATACCATAAAGAACCCGGATAGAAACCGCTGGTCCAATCGTAAACGCTACACAAACGGCGTTTTCCCATTTGGTCGGCTGTCGGGTAGGCGCGAAGAGAGTCTTTAAAGGTCAGTGAGTCTCTTTCTAACTGTCTGCACAGAAAATTCATATCATAACCTGTACGAATGGAACGTGGAAACATTCCCGTACCACTAACCTCTTCAGCAGAAAGTTGTAATTGGGCAGAAGCTACATCCAGTCCTTTCTTAATCCAACTGTAGTCTTCCTTTGGAGTTGTCTGGCACGATGCAAGTGCAATGGCAACCGAAGCAAAGAGAACAAGTTTCTTTTTCATGTTATTTGTTGTTTAAATGTGATTGATATTAGTTGGTTCCGTAACGGAAACAAAATTAAGAGTTCCTTTGTAAACCCCGTAGTAAGAATGTTGAAAAGGAAGTCAATCTATATCTTCGGAATGTCACTTTTGTTGAAAAGTGTTTAGATAATCTCCAATATGCTTCTGTAAGAGGCATATTGGAGATTTATTAGGAAATAATCAGTAGGCTGATTACCATTTAGGGTTTTGCTTGAATTGGGGGCATAAGTCCATCTCGCGTTGCGGAATAGGCATCAATTCATGCTTGCCTTCTTCGGTATATTGGGCAACGACATAGTTGGCTGATGAATACCAGTTCGACAGTTTGTTGGAGGTTTCTTGAATTGTTTTGTAGTAGATTCCCCAGCGTACCAAGTCTAAACGGCGGTGTCCTTCAAAAGCTAATTCGTATGCGCGCTCTTTTCGAACAGCTTCGCGGAAAGCGGCTTCATCCAGCCCTGCAGGCAGATCACAGATAGAAGTATCGTCCGGATTACCGAAACCGCGACGGCGAACTTTGTTGATTGCATCATAAGCCTCGGTAGTCGGGCCATGCTTCCATTCATTCAATGCTTCTGCATAAAGCAGTAATACATCTGCATAACGCAACACATACCAGTTCACATTGGACTTGTCATTGTTGATAAAGCTGACAGTCTTAACATATTTATCTATATCCCATTTTGCCGGGGTATAATTTTGTTTTTCTTTTCGTTAGAACGCTCTTGTTGAGGTTGTCTTATCTTATCCATATTAAGCATTATATACTAATTTGAAAAAAAAATCAAGAAATTTTTTATGAATATGACGAAATATTCATATTTTTGCTTGACAAGCGAATATTTTAGTGATATATTGAATGCGAAATTGAAGTAACATTCATATTTTCAACAACGGAGGAAAGAAAATGCCTATAGTATTAGCTCCAGTAAATCAAGGATTAAGAATCGTAAGAATAGCAACAGACGACAAGACTAAAAAACATTTAGAGAGTTTAGGAATTACCGTAAACGGAGAAGTAACCGTGTTAGATTCCAGCGGTGGAACGGTGGTAATAAAAATAAAAGACGGGAAAATTGCTTTGGACAGAGATTTATCCACGAAAATATTCGTAGTGTAAACAATTTAAAAATATAAGGAGAAATAAATATGGAAAAAACTTTGGATTTATTCACGATAGGCGAAAGCGGAATCGTAAAATCCGTAATAGCCGAAGGAAAAATCAAAAGGCGTTTGTTCGATATGGGAATAACGCCGGGAGCTGAAATTTACATGAGAAAAAAAGCTCCGCTAGGCGACCCGATTGAAATAACGGTAAGAGGATACGAACTTACCTTGCGTAAAACAGAAGCGCTTTGTGTAAAAATGGAGATTACAAAATGAAAAGATTTGCCTTAGCAGGTAACCCTAACTGCGGAAAAACGACTTTGTTTAACTCACTAACGGGTTCTACCGCGCACGTTGGAAACTGGCCCGGCGTAACGGTTGACAAAAAGGACGGCGTTTACAAAAAGCTTGACGAAAATATTGCGATAATCGACTTACCCGGTATTTATTCTCTTTCACCCTACACGCCCGAAGAAGTAATTGCAAGAAATTACATTTTGGACGAAAAGCCAGACTGTATCATTAATATCGTAGACGCTACCAACCTAGAACGTAACCTTTATTTGACCACTCAAATAATGGAAATAGACGTACCTATGGTAGTTGCCTTAAACATGATGGACGCAGTTGAAAAAGCAGGCGACAAAATTAACGAAAAGGAACTTGAAAAGAGATTAGGAATTCCCGTAGTTAAAATTTCCGCTCTTAAAGAAAAAGGTCTTAAAGAGTTGATGGAAAAAGCTTACGAACAAAGCAAAAATCCCCGCGAAGGAACTACGGTTTTATCGGATTCGGCAATAGCTCACTTAGTTGGCGACGTAAAAATTGCTTTAAACGGACAAAACATAGAAAATCCGTTATTCCACGCAATCAAACTTGTTGAAAACGACAGCTTAGAAGTTGATATGCATAAAGATACCGTTAAAATGATTGACGACTTTAAGCAAACTTTCTCCGACGACATTTTCGGCGACGACTTTGAAGCTTTGGTAGCTGACGCAAGATATAAATACATATCTAAAAACTTTGCTCCCGTATTAGAACGCAAGAGTAAAGAAAAAATTAAAATGAGTAAATCGGATAAAGCCGATAAAGTATTAACTCATAAAATTTGGGGTATTCCGATTTTCTTGGTAATTTTGTTCGGTATATTCCACTTGACGTTTGCAGAAGATTTATTCTTCTTAGGCGCAATATTTAAATTGCCTACTTTAGACGAATTAGGTCTTGACCCCGAAAGCAGTTACGGCGTTAAATGGCTTGCTTGTTTCTATGACGGAGCGGTATTCTCACCGGGCGTTATAATTAACAATATTTGGAACGAAATGATGGTCGGCGAGCTATTCGGTTGGATTCAAGGACTTGTAGAAAAGAGTTCTATGCACGGTTGGGCTGTCGGTTTAATCAATAACGGTATTATAGACGGTATCGGCGCAGTTCTTTCGTTCTTACCCCCGATTTTAGTATTGTTCTTATTCTTCTCTATTTTGGAAGACAGCGGATATATGGCAAGAATTGCGTTCATTCTTGATAGAATGTTCAGAAAATTCGGTCTTTCGGGAAGAGCGTTTATGCCTATGATTATGGGATTCGGATGTTCCGTTCCTGCAATGATAAACACCAGAACGCTAGCTGACGATAAAGAAAGAACGGCAACCGTAAGGGTTATCCCTTTCTTCTCTTGCGGAGCAAAACTTCCTATTTTAACGGCAGTTGCGGGAGCAGTTGTAGCTAACGCAGGAAAAGGAAACGCTGACGTTATAACGTACGCAATGTACTTACTCGGAGTTATCGTAGCTATTTTAAGCGTACTCTTGATGAGAGCGACGACTTTAAAAGGCGATACGCCTCCGTTTATTATGGAATTACCCGCTTACCACGCGCCTCAATTTAAAAACTTGATGGCTCACCTTTGGGATAAATGCAAACATTTCGTTAAAAAAGCGTTTACCATTATCTTTGCGTCTACCATCGTAATTTGGGTACTTTCTCACTTCTCGTTCCAATGGAAATTCTTGGAAGACGAAGAAATAAACAAAAGTATTTTAGTAGGAATCAGTCAATTATTCCAACCCTTATTTACTCCCTTAGGATTCGGAAGTCAAATAGGAGAAAACGGCTGGGTATTCGTATTAGCGACAGTTGCAGGACTTATCGCAAAAGAAAACGTTATAGCTACTTTCGGTACGCTTGCGGTTTGCTTACTTGCGTTAGGTAAAGGAAATATCGGTTCGATAGGAACTGCGGAAGACATTATCGCTAGTACCAAAGACAACGGCATTTTAGCCGTTCAAGCAATGATTTCGGCAACAGACATATCCGTACCCGCATTGATTTCGTTCATAGCGTTTAATATGACTACTATTCCTTGCTTTGCTGCGGTAGGTACTGCAAAAGCGGAATTACAAGACAAAAAACGTTTCAACTGGACGCTAGTATTTTGGATTGTAACTTCTTACTTAGTAGCAAGCATGATTTACACAATCGGTTCTTGGTGGTGGACCAGCTTTATTTGGGCGGCAGCTGTTGCCGTAGTAGTTGTACTTATAGTAATGCATAACAAAAAAACGGCTAGAAAAGGAGCGTAATCTATGGGAATAGCAATGGAAATACTACTTGTAATCGTATGCGTTGCGGTAGTTGTAGGAGTTTCGGTTACTGCAATAAAAAGAAAAAAGAAAGGCAAATGCGCCTTTGATTGCGGAGGAGACTGCGCTCATTGTTCTTATTGCAAAAATTCTCAAAAGAATGCAAAAAAAGACAAAAAGTAATTTTTACTCCCGTCGTAATCGGCGGGAGTTTTTTAAATATGCCACGGAAATTTAACAAATTTTTAATTAAGTTTTTAAATATGCCACGGAAATTTAACAAATCTTCAATAAGGTTCGGGATAAAGGAGATAATATAAATATGGCGATAGTAGAATTTATACGAGCGGAGAATACGAATTAAAGTTGGTACTAGGAGTATTAACGTACTCGGTAAGTTTAATAATGACGTTTGGAATGTCTTTACTCGTAAGCTTATTAGTTTCTAAGAAAAATAAGAAAATTGATATGGTATAAGCCTTAAAAGGCGATGAATAAAGGAGGCAAAATATGAAAAAAATAACCATAGAAGTACAAGGAATGATGTGCGGAATGTGCGAAACGCACGTAAACGACGCTGTAAGAAAAAACTTTAACGTAAAAAAAGTTACGTCTTCGCACTCCAAAAACAAAACGGAAATAATTTCGGAAAATCCTATCGACGAAGAAAAATTAGCCGAAGCAATTAAAGCTACGGGATACACCGTCGGTAAAATTACGACCGAAGATTACGAAAAAAAAGGTTTTTTCTCTTTTTTAAAGAAATAAGCTTTGCCGTAAAATAGCATTAAATACCTTCAAATT
>CAJMEI010000075.1 GCA_905212395.1 uncultured Christensenella sp.
GCTTATCACTTGCCGTTAGGTAAATATAGCTATAGCGTAACGATAAATCCCTATCGCTACGCCACTAAAAGGCTACTAAATTTGTTGATTTATTATACGTTTATATACGTTTTATCGATACGCTTTTCGTAACACCTTATAAGCCTACTAAATCGAAAGTGTTTTTAAGTTAAAAAAGAGCGTAACAAATTTTCTTAAAATAATAATCTAATATAGACTTTTTTCGCGTTATTAATTTATTAAGGGTTAGAAAATATAATAATTTTTCTAACCCTTAAAATAGTTCTAGCGGAAAATTTTATCCGCTAGAACTATAATTTATAAATATCGAAATTTTACTTATTTTGACCTATTAACGTACCTATATAGTTGTTATTTGCCGTTCCCGTTTCTACGGTAACGCCGGTCGCAGAGTTAATAGACCTTACAACGCTTGCGTTAGTGCTACTATTATCTATCGTAGCCGAAGCCCCTTTACAGCCTGCTATTCCGCCAACTAACGAGAATCCTTGAACTATTCCGCCTTTATTACTACAGTTAGTTACGGTGGTACTTTCGGCGCACCAACCAACTATTCCGCCAAATCCCTTTCCTGCGGTAGTTCCGCTACCCGTTACGGTACAATTACTGTTAGAACCGCTTAACACCGCGTTATTTGCCGAACCTATTATTCCGCCTACGTAATTTCCGCTACCCGTAACGTTAGCAAAGTTTTTGCAATCCGTTATAGTAGAACTTATATCGCTTGTTATCGAAGTGCTACTTGTAAACGCTTGGTTTTTATTCGTTCCTTTACCCACGATACCGCCAACTGCGCTTGCGCCTTCTACGGCTTTTCTGTTGTAACAAGCGGTGATAATAGAATTTCCGTCGTGTCCGACTATACCGCCTACGTAATCGCCCGTACCAACGATATTCCTATCTCCGTCCGCAACTGTGTTGCAGTTAGTTATTATAATTTTATTTTCGGATATTTGCGCAACTCCGACGATTCCGCCTACTCCGCCTTGACCCGATACTTTACCGTAGTTATCGTTTCCGTTTAATTCGGTTTGATTAGCACTCGTAGCGTAAATTTGTCCGACAATTCCGCCTACCACGTTTACGGTAGAAGTTACGTTAGCGTAATTAGTACAACTTAAAATTTTACTATAAATACTCTTAGATAACGTATTACTTCCCGTACTACCTACTATTCCGCCCGTAGCCGAGCTATACCCTTTAACCGCGCCGTAGTTTACACAACTTTCGATTCTGGTATATATACAGTTTCCCGCAATACCACCGACGTCCGTAACGTAACCGCTACCCGAAATTACGCCGAAGTTAGAGCAGTTTTTTATAATGGGAACGTAATAAGCGTTATTTTCGACAGCGCCTTGAGCTACGCCAACTATTCCGCCAACGTATTTAACGTTGCTTGTAACATTATTTCCGTTACGTGCCGTTACGTCTACGTAACTATTAACGTTGGATATAGTGGTTTTTCTTTGAGCGTAAAAAGCAATTCCGCCAACTCTGTTACTAGCGGTAATATTACCCGTTACCGAGAAATTAGTTAAAGTTGCGTTATATAAACTTCCGAATAATCCTACCCCTTGTTTAGTGCCGTCGTTAAAATATAAATTAGAAATAACGTAGCCGTTTCCGTTAAAGTTACCTTGGAAATATATATAATCCGTACCCGTTCCGCCGTGATATGCAATAGGCGTCCAAGGTAAGTTATTTAAGTCTATATTTCCACCTAATTTATAGTATTTTCCGCTTGTGGAAGAAGGCGAAGAATTTGTGGATTCCGCCAAATACGCAAGTTGCGCGCCCGTTGAAATAATATACGGGTCGGCAGAAGTTCCGCTACCGCTTGCATAACTCGTGGCTACGCTACCGTCCCAAATGTTAGAAGAAGAGTAATTTATATCAACTCCGCCGTTTTTACCGTAAATATCACCGTAATTTACGCAAGAATTAAGCCTATTTTCGCTACCTTTTCTCGTTCCGTAAACCGAACCGACCGAATCGTACAATCCGTAAACTACCCCGTAATTAACGGTTTCGCTTATAGTATAAATTCCGCTAGTCGTAATTTCGTTATCAATTCTTCCAACGATACCGCCAACCGCTTCTACCCTGCAATTTAAAGTGGAATAGTTATAACATTTTTCAATTCTGGATAAATTTGAATATCCCGCAATTCCACCAACGTATTTTACGCCCGTCGCCGTAATATCTCCTAAATACGAGCAATTCGTTAAAATACTAGCGTCTCCCGACGAGTTTTTATCAATTGCGCCAAATATTCCGCCGATATTTTTATCATCACTCGTTCCACCGCCAACTGCGTTAACGTTTACGCACGAAATTACGTTATTTACATTTGACGCTTGCGAATAATACGCCAAACCGCCTATCCTATTTTTAGCCGTTATATTACCCGTAACCGTTAAATTTGAAACGGTTGCGTTTTGTAAACTTCCGAATAATCCTACGCCTATTTTAGTGGTATCGTTAAAATATACGTTGGCGATGGTATAACCGTTTCCGTCAAAGTTTCCGCAGAAATAATTATAAGTTGTTCCCGTTCCGCCGTGATAACAAATAGGCGTCCAAGGCAAATTGTTTAAATCTATATTAGAAGTCAATTTATAATATACGCCCGAAGCAAATAATCCGCTCGTTTTAGCGTTACTTAAACTAGCCAAATACGCAAGTTGCGCGCCCGTGGAAATTAAATACGGATTATCTTTCGTACCCGTACCGCCGTCGAAAGCGGTGGCTACGCTACCGTCCCAAACGTCAGCTACTTGATAATTTACCATATAGGTAAGCGTTCCGTTTTCGTATTTAACCAAACCTTCGGTTTCCTTTCCGCTAATCCCCCTTATTACGCTAACGGACGGTAAAAATCCGCTTTCGTAGGGAATATCGTACCTATAAAACGTATCTTTGCTAATAGTTTTATTTACAGTTAAATTTACGTAATCAGTAAGTAGCTCCTTGTCGTTTGGGTTTTGCCTGATATGGTCAATGGCAACGCCCGTTAAACTTTTATACTTAGTTTGCGAATAAATATACTTACCGTTATAGTTTACGAACGCCCTTAACGCAATAGCGTCCCCAAAATGGTCTTGCGGAATATCGTAAACCACGACAAGCGCCTTTTTATATGCTTCGCCGTTGATTTCGGCGTCCGTATAATAATTCGTTATATTTATGCTCGTAGCCCCGAAAGTGCTAACCGTCAAATCCCCGCTTAAACGGTATTTTGGAATAAGAACCATTCCGAATTTAGCTCCGCTTAAAGAAGATACTTTTTCAAAATCGGATTTTTTAATTAAAGTGGTAAATCTTACGGCGGTACTGTACGTTTTGTCGGCAAATCTTACCGAAGCGGAGGATACGTCCATATCCGAACTTGTAAATCCCGTGTTTTCAAGCGTTTTGTCTTCTTCTTCGACTTCATACCCCGAAAAATCGTACTCGAATTCGTTTTCTACTCCGTAGAATTTATTTAAAACGGGATTATATAATCTAAACGTTATTTTTTTGGTTTTTTCGTTTACTTTCGCAACTAATATGAAAGAATCTCCCCTATTGTTAAAGGTATCTTGCATATCGAACAAAAGTCCGTAAATATCGTTGCCGTTTACGCCTTTATCCGTTCTACCCGTTACACTTTCTATGGAAACGTGTCCGCCCGCAGCCATAAACGAGTTTTGGAATTGAGAAATTAAACTAGAATATATTTCCCCTCCCCTATTAGTGTCTATACCCACGTCTTGCGAATATCCGTAAGTGTCGGGATTCCAGTTACTATCGCCCGTAGCGTAAGTTCCGTCCGAATATACTAAATAGTGAGAATTCCAAATAATTCTATGATTTTTATATTTTTCTTGCGATACAATTTGCCTTGCCCAGTTTATCATATCGTCGGACGGTCCGAATTCTAATGCGACTACCAAATATTTAACGGTCGTTCCGTTTTTTGTGGAAGAAGAAAATTCGTAAATAACGTTCATCATATTGTTCGAATCGTACCTTGCGACTACGTTATTTGCAAATTTAGAATTATAAACGTCGTTAGAAAAATAATAATTGTAATAATTTGCAGTTCTGCCCGTTCCGCCGTACATATAAAAGTCGTCGTAATCGTGATTGCCTAGAATTACGGTGTAGGGAATTCCGCTATTTCTGAGTATCCCGAAGCCCCAAGGGGAAGACAAGTCGAAATCGGTCATAGTTCCGAACGAATAAGAAGTTTTGCCGTTTGTATTAAAGCTTTCGTTTACGGTAGAAAGTCCGCTGATTAGTTGCCATTCTCTCCAATCGTTTTGACCTGCGTAGCTTGCGTTTGTAACGCCCCTTGAATGTTTTAAATCTCCCATGTGCATTACGAACGACAAATTCATTGCGTCCTTATTGTCCGCTATCCACTGAAAAGTTTTGGTCATATCGAGTTCCGATATGGAATTATAGTAATAACCTTTCGTTAATCCCGTTCCCGCAGTAGACGGTCCTGCCATGTATCCCGCAAATTGTACGTCTCTGCTTACCGTTAATTGAGTGTCGGGCATAAATATTAAAGTGTATTCGTCGTCGGACGCCTTAAACCACTCGGAATCGGACGGTTCGTAATAATGTTGAACCGAACAAAGTTTTAAATTATTTTCCATTCCCGAAGTGTCCGATACGGTTTTAGACAAAGATGAATCGTACGTTAATTTTGCTTCTTGTTCCGTAAACGTATAATTATATAAAAGCCCCCTATAATCTTTGGAAGTAACTTTACTTCTATCGGGAATAGAGTTTTCAGCAGTTATTTCTCCCGAAGATAAAGAACGCGAATATAAGCTAACGTCGTATATATATCCTTTAAACGGCTTTCTTTCTCCGCCCATCGCCCTTAAATCGTTTCCGATTGCAATAGGATAAGTTCCCGTAATATCGTCGCCGACGCCTAAAGAAAACGAAGAACTTTCTTTTAAAACGCCGTTATCGTATAAACGGAAAACTCTTGAGTTTTTATCCCTTACTACCGCGATATGATGTTTTTCGCCGTCCCTGAAATCAACAGTTCCAAACTCTACGATAGGGCCTAATTGCTCGGCTTTATATGCGTCCCAAAATACGCATAAATGTCCTTTTGCATTTATTTCTAAATTAAAACTATGTAAATCTGCCTTAGGATACCTATTGCCTACTATTACTCCGCTAGAGCCAACCGCATAATTTTTATTAAGTTTTATAGTAGCGGTTATGGTGTTTGGCGTTTGTTTTAAATTAGTTTCGCTTGTATAGTAAGTATGTACGGTGTTAAAATCGAGCAACATTAAATCCGCAATAGAAGAAGATAATTCTTTATTTACGTTACCGTTAAGCATTGCGTTTTTAGACGCCTGTACTTGCGACTGCGTTTTTATTTGGCTTGACATTGCAACGTACGCAATTTGTCCTTGGAAAGGCACTTTTTTATCGCCGTTCGTTCTATTGTCTTTACCTATAGATATATTTCCGCAAGTTCCGCCGGGTATAATATCTCCGCCCGCATAAGATGTTTCTGCTTTTTGTACCCCGTCAACGTACAAAATTACTTTATTATTTACGGTATCCCTTACGAACGCCATATGATACCAAACGTTTTCCGTAAACGAAACGCTTGTAATTTTCCAATCTAGCCCGCCCGAAGAACTTTTATTATAATAGAATCTTGGAATTTTGCCTTCTTCTATCGTAATATTTAAATTGTTTTCGTCGGCGCCCGTTTTATCGGAAAAGTTCCCCAAAACCGTACCAAACCTATACCTAGTGTTTACGCCGATTAAAGATTTTTTGTTTAATTTAAAATAAACTTCTATCGTTTTAGGCGACCCCGTTAAAGCGTCTTCTAGCTGAAATCCGTTAGATTTGGAAAAATCCATTCCGCTTAAAGACGTTTCTGCCTTTATATTATCGGTTTTTTTGTTGGCAACGCAAAAAAGCGTTATCCCCAACGTGAAAAACGCTAATAACAATGCGATTATCGTTATTTTTTTAGCTTTAATCATTTTTTTTCTCCTAAATAGATAAAATTCATTTAAAATTGCAAAACTTTAACCAAATTATTTTAACATTTTTTTCAACGTTTTATCAATAAATAAAAGTTGCTATT
>CAJMEI010000076.1 GCA_905212395.1 uncultured Christensenella sp.
AAAATCCCATTCGGGCACGTATTTTTTATCGGCGCTTTCCTTTTCTTGAATAAAACAATTTTTTAAATTTAAAGAAAATAATTTTTCTTCCGCTCTTAAAATTTCGTTTTTGGTTAAAACGCGTTTAAGTTCGTTTTTGTTTTGTAAATTTCCGTAAGGGATATACTGAGTCATAAGCGAAAAATATGCTTTGTCGCATATATTTTCTTTGAACCATTCTAAAATTTTAAACGTTTCGTCCACGTTTTGCGGAAGAACCAAATGCCTTACGATAACTCCTTGCTTAATCAATCCGTTTTCGACGATTAAAGGTTTTGCCTTTACCATTTCTTTTATGGCTTTCGCCGTTATTTCGAAATAATCCTTTTTTCCGCAATATCTTTCGGCTCTTTCGGGCGAAAAAAACTTTAAATCGGTTAAATAAACGTCTATAAAAGAATTTGTTTTTTTAACGGTTTCTACTTTTTCGTAGCCCGACGTATTGCTGATTACGGGGACGTTCGGCTTGTAAAAAGAAAATATTTTTTCTAAATTTTCAAAATAATGGGTGGGGTTGACTAAATTCAGGTTATGAACGCCCGTTTTTTTAAGTTCTTCGCAAATTTCTATAAATTCTTTATCGGTAATTTCTTTGCCCGTAAGGTTTCTCGAAACGGGGTAATTTTGACAAAATACGCATTGCAACGGACAACCGCAAAAAAATATCGCGCCCGAACCTTTATTTCCGCTTATTAAAGGCTCTTCGTAAAAAAAAGGCGAATATTTTGCTATTTTTAAATTTTTCCCCGCTAAGCATCTTCCGTTTTTCAAAATTCTATCCGCATTGCAAAAGTTAGGACAAATATTACATAAGTTTTTCATAAAGAAAATTATATCATTTTTGTATTTGGTTGACAAACGTTTAATAAAAGTTTATCATAATAGTAATGCGTTTTTATTTAGCGCGTAATAAACGAAATTAAACGGAGAAACACATGAAAAAACTTTTTACAAGCGAAAGCGTTACCGAAGGACATCCCGATAAGGTTTGCGACAGCATTGCCGACGCTATACTAGACGATATTATTTCGCAAGATAAAGATTCGAGAGTTGCCGTAGAAGTCTGCGCTACTACCGATTTTTTACTTATAATGGGGGAAGTAACAACTTCCGCTAATTGCAATTATGAAAAAATAGCAAGGCAAACCATAAAAAATATCGGATATACCGAAAAGGGAATAGGTTTCGACTGGGAAAGCGTTAAAATAATAGTAAAAATAAAATCGCAAAGTCCCGATATAGCTATGGGTGTAAACGACTCCGTAGAATTTCGTCAAAACAATTCTGACGTTGCGGAAAAAACGGGAGCGGGCGACCAAGGAATGATGTTCGGCTACGCGTGCGAGCAAACGGAAGAACTTATGCCGTTGCCCATTGTTTTAGCGCATAAAATAACTTCAAAACTTACCGAAGTGAGAAAAAACGGCGAAATAAATTATTTAAGACCGGACGGGAAATCGCAAGTTACCGTCGAATACGAAAACGGCAAACCTATTAGAGTGGACACGGTCGTAGTGTCAACGCAACATACGCCCGAAGTAGATATGGAAACGCTTAGAAAAGACGTTAAGGAAAAAATTATTTTCCGTTGCATAAATTCCGAGTTGTTAGACGAAAAAACTAAGTATTTTATAAATCCTACGGGAAGATTCGAAGTCGGCGGACCTATGGGGGATTCGGGACTTACGGGTAGAAAAATAATAGTGGATACGTACGGTGGTTATTGCGCGCACGGTGGCGGTTCGTTCAGCGGAAAAGACCCGACCAAAGTTGACAGAAGCGCGACTTATTATGCAAGATACGTAGCTAAAAACGTAGTAAAAGCTGGACTTGCGAAAGAGTGCTTTATAGTAGTGGCGTACGCTATAGGGGTAGCTCGTCCCGTATCGTTATTCGTAAACACCAACGGAACGGGAGCGGTTAGCGATGAAAAATTGGCGGAAATCATTTTAAAAGAATTCGATTTCAGACCTTATTCGATAATAGAAAAATTGCAATTAAGAACGCCTATTTACAAAAAAACCACCAACTACGGTCATTTCGGAAAGAAAGATTTAAGTTGGGAACAAACCGATTGCGTTGAAAAATTAAAAAAATATTTATAATTGTTTTAGGTTTATCTTTTTAGTTGATAAACCTAATATTTTTTACTTATGATTAAGGATTTGTTTTTTGATTTAAAATTAACTTGCAACGCTTGCGGACGTGAAATTTTCACAGGGTATTTTTGCAAGGAATGCTCAGAAAAAATGAAAATTAACGACAAATATTGTTTTAAATGCGGAAGGAGCGTTATAAGCGAAGGAAATATTTGTTCGTTTTGTTACGGGAAAGGTCAGTTTTACGAAAAATCTCGTAGCGCGTTTTTGTATATGGAACCCGTTTCAATGCTTATAAAGAGTATGAAATTTAACGGTAAGAAATATTTGGCGGATATTTTCGGAGAAATTTTAGTTCCTTTCGTCATTAAAGAATTTGCGGACGCCGATTTAATCACTTACGTTCCCATGCACAAAAAGGATTTAAGGAAAAGGGGATACAATCAAACGTATCTTATGGCGAAAAAGATTTGCGCTCTTACGGGATATAAATTCGCCGACGTGTTGGAAAAGAAAGTTAGAACCAAAAAGCAAATAAAGTTAAATAAAAACGAAAGATTGTTCAACTTAAAACAAGCTTTCAGCGTAAAAGACAAAAATGAAATAAAGTATAAAAACGTGCTTGTAATAGACGATGTTTTAACCACCGGTGCAACTGCGGAAGCTATAAGCGAGCGTTTGTATAGGGCAGGCGCGGAAACCGTATACGTTTTAACAGTTGCTTCCGTCGGGGAGCGGGAAATGAAACGTAAAGAAGAAAAGAAAAACGGCAAAAAACTCTCTTTTTTTGGCAAAATTTTCAAAAAAAAGTGTTTACATAAAGAGAAAAATAGTGTAAAATAAACGGAGCGATTTATAAAAAACAATTTTAATATTTAAAAATTAAGCGTTTTATCGTTTCGTTTTTATTTGTTAGCGAAAACGATGGAATTTTAAAACAAAGATAAAATTTAAAAACGGAGAAATAAATGGGACTAATAAGATTTATTCTAAGCCACGATTCTAGGGCGAGCCTTAAAAGAATAAGCGCGACTGCGGATAAAATTATCGCAATGGAAAACGTTTATTCTTCTATGACGGACGCCGAGTTAAAAGAACAAACGGAAATTTTTAAGAAAAGAATTTCGGACGGAGAAAAACTAGATTCTATTTTACCCGAAGCTTTTGCCGTTGTAAGAGAAGCAAGCGGTAGGGTATTGAATATGAAGCACTATAAAGTGCAGTTAATGGGCGGTATATGCGTTCATCAAGGCAGAATAGCCGAACTAAAAACGGGTGAAGGTAAAACCTTAATGGCTACTCTTCCCGCATACTTAAACGCTTTGACGGGTAAAGGCGTACACATAGTAACCGTAAACGATTACCTTGCCAAAAGGGACGCGGAATGGATGGGAAAAGTTTATCGCTTTTTAGGTTTAACGGTTGGCGTAAATATTCACGATTTAACCGACGAACAAAAAAGAGAAGCTTATAATTGCGATATTACCTATGGTACAAATAATGAGTACGGATTTGATTATTTAAGAGATAATCTTAAAAAATCTATGTCCCAAATGGTACAAAGGGGCTTAAATTTCGCAATCGTGGACGAAGTAGATTCTATTTTAATCGACGAAGCGAGAACGCCTTTAATAATTTCGGGAAGAGGACAAAAATCTTCTACTTTATATTTCGACGCAAATCGTTTCGTTAAAACTTTAATTCCCGACGAAGATTACACCGTAGATATAAAAGAAAAGAACGTTCAAATTACCGACCAAGGTTCTAGAAAAGCCGAAAAGTTTTTCCGCGTAGACAATATTGCGGACGTAACGAATGCCGAATTAAACCATCACATTCAACAAGCTTTAAAAGCTCATACGTTGTTTAAAAAGGACGAAGACTATATCGTAAGCGACGGAGAAATTATAATCGTAGACGAGTTTACGGGAAGACTTATGATAGGAAGACGTTACAGCGAAGGTTTACACCAAGCCATAGAAGCTAAAGAAAACGTTACTATCAGAAACGAAAACCAAACTTACGCAACTATAACTTTCCAAAACTATTTTAGACTTTACACAAAGCTTTCGGGTATGACGGGAACGGCAAAAACCGAAGAAGAAGAGTTTAAAACCATTTACGGCTTAGACGTTTTGGAAATTCCTACCAATAAGCCTATGCAAAGAAAGGATATGCCCGATATGGTATTTTCTACCGAAAAGGGTAAAATGCAGGCTATCGTAAACGAAATAGTAAGAGTTCACGAAACGGGACAACCCGTTTTGGTCGGTACGGTTACGGTTGAAAAGTCGGAAGAAATTTCTAAACAATTACTAAGAAATAGAATAAGACATAATATATTAAACGCAAAAAATCACCAAAGAGAAGCTGAAATTATCGCGCAAGCAGGTAAAAAAGGCGCTGTTACCATAGCAACCAATATGGCAGGCCGTGGTACGGATATTTTGCTCGGCGGTAACCCCGAATATTTAGCTAAACAAGATTTAAGAAACAAGGGAATAGCGGAAGAAGATATAGATATGGCGTCTTCGTTCGTTCAAGACGTTTCGGACGAAATTAAAGCTTTAAGGGAAGAATATAACAGACTTTTAGAAGAACACAAAAAAGTAACCGACGCCGAAAAAGAAGAAGTTATAAAAGCAGGCGGACTTTACATTTTAGGTACGGAAAGGCACGAGTCTAGGCGTATAGACAATCAGTTAAGGGGAAGAGCAGGTCGTCAAGGCGACCCCGGAAAATCTCAATTCTTTATATCGTTAGAAGACGATTTGGCAAGAAGATTCGGCGGGGAAAGAATGAAAAGGTTGTATTCTATGTTCAAGATAGACGAATACACGCCGATTCAGTCTAAAATGTTGTCTAGAAGCATAGAAAACGCGCAAAGAACCATCGAAGGTCAAAACTTCGGAATAAGAAGAAACGTTATTCAGTACGACGACGTTATGAACACGCAAAGAATGGTTATTTACGAAGAGCGTATGAAAGTTTTAAGAGGTGAAAACGTTCACGAAAACATCTTAAAACTTATCCCCGATTACGTTGAAAGAGTAGTAAAAGAGTGCGTAGATTATTCTCAAAACTTAACTAAATGGGACTATGAAAAGTTAAACAGAGTTTTGCAAGATAAAGTTTTGCCTTTGGGAATTGAGTTTTTGGACGAAGATAAATGCGCTAAATGGGATTACGAGTATTTTATGAAAAAATTACTCGATAAAACTATCGACGAATACGAAAAGAAAATTACGAGATACAGAGAAGAAGAAAATATCGACTACTACGCTATTGAAAGGGACGTTCTTTTAACCAACGTAGATAAAAAGTGGATAGACCATATCGACAATATGGATAGGCTTAAAAGGGGAATTTCTTTAAGAAGTTTCGCTAACGAAGACCCGATAAATCCTTTCAAGAGAGAAGGTCTTGAAATGTTTGAAGAAATGGTAGAGTCCATACAAACGGATACCGTATTCTTGCTTTTAAAAATGGAACTTCGCAAAGAGCCTGTTAGTAAGCCCGCTCCCGTTAATTTACAAGCGTCGAACGGCGGAAACGTTACCGTAAAAAACAGCGCAGTTAAAGAAATAGGTAGAAACGACCCTTGTCCTTGCGGTAGTGGGAAGAAATACAAAAACTGTTGCGGTAGAAAGTAATCGACGTTTAAAATAATAAGTTAAAAAAAGTATCAATCGTTTTAAAAGCGATTGATACTTTTTTTTGTAAAAAATATTAAAAATACTATAACTTAAACACTATAATAACTATAAAAGTATATGTATTTGATTATATTATAGCAGAGATATATAATGAGGGCAAATACATGGGAGGGCGAATAACTATGAAAAAAACAGACTATCGTGTAGAAAGGGATTCTATTGGTGTAAAGGATATTCCGGAAGATGTATATTATGGAGTACAATCCTTACGTGCGGCTGAAAATTTCCACATTACGGGGCTGAATATGCATCC
>CAJMEI010000077.1 GCA_905212395.1 uncultured Christensenella sp.
TTCTAAATCGACGCAAGTAGAACTAGTTAAGTTTTGAGTTTTTAATTCGCTTATAATTAAAGCGTTTATATCGCTAATTACTTGTAATTTTAATTCGGAATTATTTTCGTTGTCGGAAGAAATTAAAAAATTCAAAGAATCGGCAACGTTTAGCTTTTTTAAATTTCGCAGTGCTTTAAATTGCCATTTATAAAAAGGAAGATATTTTTTATTTAGTAGAAAAATTATTTTAATAACGCTTTTACAATATTCGTATAAAGCTAGTTGCGCCCCTGCGAAATCTTTTCTTTTTAAAATTCTATCGTAATTGTAAACGCCTGCCTGATAGCATAAAATTAAGTTTCCCGCAAGCTTCTTTAAACGGGCGTTTTCAGGCATATAGGCTAACTTTTGCCTTATTTTTGAAAATTCTCCGTAACCATCGTAAAAAATTTTCCCGTTAGTTACTTCCGCCAAATAAAATTCGGGAATATTTAAAAAATCTGCTTCGCTTAAATTCCCGTCTTTCGTCCCTGTTTTGGAAAACAAAAAATCTTCTAGCCTGACTACGCCTAAACGCGCTCCGCCGACGGGCGATATTAGCTGTCTTTTTAACCCCATAAATTCTTTGGGGAGTTTATTGTACGCTCTTTCTAGCTTAAACGCTTGACGAGAAGAAATTTTACTTTCGTCGGGGATAAATATCGTAAACCCCGCTTGCGCGTCGTGGTCAAGGGAATATTCGTCGTCGTAGCCGAAATTTTCCGAACCGCTTCCGCATACGCCCACGCATAAATAGGGGAGTAAATCGGGAAAAGAATTTAACGCTTCCTTTCCGTATTCATTATAATATTTTTCGCAAATTTCCAAAAGTTTCATTTTTTCTCCGCTATTTTCGGCGAAATTTCTAATTTTTGCCGTGTGAAAATTATTTTTAAACGAAATATTTATTCGTTTACGTTTTTCTTCTTGTAAATTTCGGCGTTAAAAATTCGTAAAAAATTGCCCGAAAATTTATTATTTCGAATAAATTAACTCCGCTTGTTTTTTTAGCTCTTTTTCGTAAGCGAAAAAACCGTAATATCCGAACGTGGAAGAGCATTTTTCGCATACAAACGCATAGTAGCCGTCTTTTGTTTCGTGATTATATAATAAGGAATAGGCTTTTTCAAGTAGTTCGGAAATTTTCCTTTCGCCGTTTTCGCCGTCAGTGAGTTCAACTAAGTTGGCAATATTTAATAACGTTATGGCGTAATCTAATTCGTTAGAATGCATTTCGTTTATTTTTAAAGCTTTTTCGTAAAACAATTTTGCTTTATCGTAAAAGGTTGCTTCTACAAGAGATAAGGCGTAGTTATTATATAGCCCCGCTTTTTTTTCGTTAAATTCGTCAAGACAATTTTCGTAAACGCTTAACGCTTGTTCAAAAACGGTTAAACTTTCTTTTATCAGTCCAAACGCTTTATAACAAGTGGCGCAGTTTAATTTTGCCGTTGCGCCCGAAACTTCGTTATCGAGTTTTAATTTTTTTATTAAATTAAAAACTCTATCTACGGTTAATAAGGCTTTTTCCTTTTGGTTTGTCTTTCTGTATAGCCCCACAAGTTCGTTGCAAACGGAAAATTCACCTTTTTCGTCGCCTAAAGTATTAGCTTCCTTAAGCCAATAGTTTAAAAGATTTTCCGCGCCGACGTAATCGTTTTTAGAAAAATAGTAGTCGAGTTTTTGTAAAACTCTATCAATCGGAATAGATTTTAAAATTTTTGTTTCCATATATATATTTTATATAAATCGGTAAAAAAATGCAATTGAAATTTTTAAAAAATTGTCGCTCGTTTATTGAAATGGGGCGTGGGGTTTGATATAATATATGATAGCATTAAATTCGGCGAACTTAAAGGAGATACGGCAATGATTATTTCGGGCTTTCAAAAACTTACGCTTTTAGATTATCCTAATCACGTTGCTTGCACCGTTTTTACGGGTGGGTGCAATTTGCGTTGTCCGTTTTGCCATAACGCTTCGTTAGTGGTGGGAGATTATGGACAAGGCGAAATTTCGCAAGAAGAAATATTTTCTACGCTAGATAAAAGAAAAGGCGTATTGGACGGCGTTGCCATAACGGGCGGAGAACCGCTTTTGAATAACGATTTAAAAGATTTTATTATAAAGATTAAAGAAAAAGGTTTTTTGGTAAAGCTTGACACTAACGGGACTTTCCCCGATAAACTAAAAGAACTGATAGACTTAAATCTTATAGACTATTTGGCTATGGACATAAAAAACAGCAAGGAAAAATACGCTTTAACGGTAGGAAAGTCCGAGTTCGATTTATCGAGCGTAGAAGAAAGCGTTGAAATTTTACTGCATTCCGATATAGATTACGAATTTAGAACGACGGTGGTAAAAGAATTTCACGATTTGGAAGATATAGAAAAAATATCTAAGTGGATAAAAGGCGCGAAAAAGTACTTTTTGCAAAATTTTGTTGACAGTGGAAATTTAATAGGTCAAAATTTTTCGTCGGTTGGCAAGCCTACGCTTGAAAAAATGCTTGAAATATCTAAAAAAACGTTGCCTTCAACTTTTATAAGGGGAATTTAAAAGCTTTTTTCTAAATTTTACCGTTTTTACGAAAAACTATATATAGAAAAAAATAAATTAAAAAAACACAAGATATTGTGGTTTTTCTGTTGACTATAAAAAATAATTGTGATAGAATAAGACTACTTTACGATTTACAAGGAGAAGACAATGTACAGTGTAATTAAAAGGGACGGAAAGAATGCGGAATTCGATTTGTCCAAGATTAAAAGAGCTATAAAATCTGCGTTCGACGCGTGCAATAAGCTATATAACGACGACGTTTTGGATTTTCTTGCTTTAAAGGTTACGGCGGATTTCGAGCCGAAGATTAAAGAAGACGGAACTATTTCCGTAGAAAAAATTCAAGACAGCGTAGAAACCGTTTTAATAAAAGCGGGCTACGACGATATAGCAAAAGCTTACATTTTATACCGTAAGCAAAGGGAAAAAATCAGAAACGTAGGAACTACGCTTTTGGACTACAAAACAATAGTAGACAATTACTTACAGATTAACGATTGGAGAGTTAAAGAAAACTCTACGGTTACTTATTCGGTAGGCGGACTTATATTGTCTAATTCGGGAGCTATAACTGCAAACTATTGGCTTAGCGAAGTATACGACGAAGAAATTGCGGACGCTCACCGTAACGCCGATATTCACATTCACGACCTTTCTATGTTAACCGGCTATTGTGCAGGTTGGTCGCTTAAACAACTTATTAAAGAAGGTTTAGGCGGCGTAGTAGGAAAAATAACTTCTTCTCCGGCAAGTCATTTATCCACGCTTTGCAACCAAATGGTAAACTTTTTGGGAATTATGCAAAACGAATGGGCGGGGGCGCAAGCGTTTTCTTCTTTCGATACTTATTTAGCGCCTTTCGTAAAAGCGGACAATTTAAGCTATAAAGAAGTTAAACAATGTATACAATCTTTTATATACGGAGTAAACACGCCTAGCCGTTGGGGAACTCAATCGCCCTTTACTAACATTACTTTGGACTGGGTTGTTCCTAACGATTTAGCCGAACTTAACTGTATCGTCGGCGGAAAAGAAATGGATTTCCGTTATAAAGACTGCGTAAAAGAAATGGCTATGGTAAACAAAGCGTTTATCGAAATTATGATAGAAGGGGACGCTAACGGAAGGGGCTTCCAATATCCTATTCCCACCTATTCTATCACGAGAGATTTCGATTGGTCGGAAACCGAAAACAATAAATTGTTATTCGAAATGACCGCTAAGTACGGAACGCCATATTTTTCCAACTACATTAACAGCGATATGGAACCCAGCGACGTTCGTAGTATGTGTTGCAGACTTCGTTTGGATTTAAGAGAATTGCGTAAAAAATCAGGCGGATACTTCGGTAGCGGAGAAAGCACGGGTTCGGTAGGCGTAGTATCAATCAATATGCCTAAAATAGCGTATCTTGCAAAGGATAAAATAGACTTCTTTGAAAGATTAGATAAACTTATGGATATTTCCGCGCGTTCGTTAAAAGTAAAACGTACGGTTATAACTCAACTTCTCGAAAACGGATTATATCCTTACACGAAAAGATATTTAGGAACGTTTAACAACCACTTCTCCACGATAGGTTTAGTCGGCATGAACGAAGCTTGTTTAAACGCAAAATGGTTAGGTAAAAATCTTACCGATAAAGACGCGCAAGAATTTACCAAAGAAGTTCTTAACCACATGCGTAATAAATTATCCGATTATCAAGAAAAATACGGAGATTTATATAACCTAGAAGCTACTCCTGCGGAATCTACCGCATTCCGTTTTGCTAAACACGACGTAGCAAAATATCCCGACATTATAACCGCGGCTAAAAAGAAAGGAGATACGCCTTATTACACGAACTCTTCTCATTTACCCGTCGGATATACGGAAGATGTCTTTACGGCTTTGGATATTCAAGACGATTTACAAACTTTGTACACTTCGGGAACGGTATTCCACGCATTCTTGGGCGAAAAGTTGCCCGACTGGAAATCTGCGGCTAACCTAGTAAGAAAAATTGCAGAAAACTACAAACTTCCTTACTATACTTTATCCCCGACTTATTCCGTATGTAAAAACCACGGATATTTAGCGGGCGAAGTTTCCGTTTGTCCCGAATGTGGCGAAAGAACGGAAGTTTATTCGAGAATTACGGGATATTATAGACCCGTTCAAAACTGGAACGACGGAAAAGCGCAAGAATATAAAGACCGTAAGGTTTACGATATTTCTCATTCCGTATTGCACAAATCTTCTTGTTGCTGTTCCGCAAACGAAGTAGACGATTCAGTTATTATGGGAGAACAATCGGAAAGCTTATTGTTTACTACGGCAACTTGTCCTAACTGTAAAATCGCTTGCGCGACTTTGGATAAGGCGGGATATCCGTACAAGAAATTACTTGCTAACGAACATGCGGACTTAGCTACTAAATACGGAGTAAAACAAGCTCCTACTTTGGTTGTGTTCAACGGTGGCGCAATCGAGAAATATACGGGCGTATCCGACATTAAAAAATTCTTAAAAGTTTAATAGAAATTTAAAGCGTCGAAAAGCTTTTCGACGCTTTAATTAAAAGGTGAAATATGTACGATATAGTTGTAATAGGCGGTGGTCCTGCGGGACTTACTTCCGCAATTTACGCGCGTAGAGCAAATAAAAGCGTAATAGTTTTAGAAAAAGAAACGTTCGGCGGACAAATAACTCATTCCCCCAAAGTAGAAAACATTGCGGGATTTAATTCTTTGTCGGGAAACGAATTTGCCGAAAAATTAGTAGACCAAGTTTTGTTTCAAGGCGCGGAAGTCGATTCGTGCGAAGTAGAAAAAATCGTAGATAACGGAGAATACAAAACCGTTATAACGGACGGCGGAGAATATACGGCAAAAGCCGTTATTATCGCAACGGGAGCAAAACACAGAATGTTAGGCGTTAAGGGGGAAGAAAATTTTGTCGGAAACGGTATTTCTTTTTGCGCGGTTTGCGACGGAGCTTTTTATAGCGGAAAAACCGTCGGGGTAATCGGCGGGGGAAATTCCGCCCTTCAAGAAGCGTTAATGTTAAGCGATATTTGCAAAAAAGTTATTATCGTACAAAACTTAGACTTTTTAACGGGCGAAAAAAAGCTTATAGAACAAGTAAACGAAAAAGATAATATTCAAGTAATTTTGTCTAGCGTTGTAGAGAGCTTTATCGGTCAAGACGAATTAAAGGGTATAGTTATTAAAAACGCTTCTAACCAAACTAGCGAAGTGTATTTCGACGGGTTGTTTATTGCAATAGGGCTAATTCCCCAAAACGAAAATTTTGCCGACTTAATAGATTTAGACGGTAGGGGATATGCCGACAGCGGAGAAAATTGTTTAACTAAAACGAAAGGTATTTTCGTTGCGGGCGATTGTAGAAAAAAAGATATACGCCAAGTTGCAACGGCTGTGTCGGACGGAGCAATCGCAAGCGTTAAAGCGTGCGACTACGTGGATAGTTTAAAGAAATGATTTTTGTAATAATCTATTATTTTTAATAG
>CAJMEI010000078.1 GCA_905212395.1 uncultured Christensenella sp.
GCGGGCGGAGCGTGCAACATTTTACTTAAAGAAATTTTTTCAACCGATAAAATCAGTATAAATCCCGTTTGCATAGTAGACGACGACCCAAAGAAAAAGGGAATGAGAATAGAAGGGGTAAAGGTAGTAGGCAATACGGACGAGCTTATAAAAATTGTAGAAAAATATTCCGTCCAAATGATTTTAATTGCCATTCCGTCCTTGCCCAAAAAACAACTTGCGGGCATTTATGAAAAATGCGTAGCGACTAAAATTCCCGTAAAACAAGTCCCGGGACTATATCAATTTTTAAGTGGGAAAGCAACGCTTTCGGATATTAAAGAAATAGATTTAAGAGATTTACTCGGAAGGGAGCAAATCGTTTGCGACGTAGAAAAAGTCGCCCAATACGTTGAAAATAAGGTTGTTTTGGTTACGGGCGGAGGTGGCTCGATAGGTTCGGAACTTTGTAGACAGTTAGCCGTAGTCAATCCTAAAAGACTTATAATTTTCGACGTAAACGAAAACGGAGTTTACGTTTTACAACAAGAATTAAGAAAAAAATTTCCGTCTTTAAGCCTTACTGTTTTAATAGGTAGCGTAAGAGATAAGGGAAGACTTATAGATGTATTTAAAAAATATAAACCGCAAATAGTATTTCACGCGGCGGCTCACAAACACGTTCCGCTTATGGAAGATTCCCCTAACGAAGCCGTTAAAAACAACGTTTTGGGAACTTATAACGTGGCAAGCGTATCGGACGAGTTCGGCGTAGAAAGATTTTTACTAATATCTACCGATAAAGCCGTAAATCCTACTAACGTAATGGGCGCAAGCAAAAGAATTTGCGAAATGATAATACAAACTTTTGCAAAGAAGTCAAAAACGGAATTCGTTGCGGTAAGATTCGGAAACGTTTTAGGGTCAAGCGGTTCGGTAATACCGCTGTTTAAAAAACAAATAGCTCAAGGCGGTCCCGTTACGGTTACGAGTAAAGAAATAACCAGATACTTTATGACTATACCTGAAGCCGTAAGTCTTGTACTGCAAGCGGGCGGTTACGCCCACGGGGGAGAAATTTTCGTTTTGGATATGGGTGAACCCGTAAAAATTTACGATATGGCTGAAAAACTTATAAGATTAAGCGGTTTTGAGCCAAACAAAGATATAGCTATTAAAATTTGCGGTTTACGTCCGGGCGAAAAACTTTACGAAGAAAGATTAATGGACGAAGAAGGTTTGCAAAAAACCGAAAACGAACTTATAAGCATAGGTAAACCTTTAGTTTTCGACGAAGAAGAGTTTATGAAAAACTTAGAAGTTTTAATTAAAGAAGCTTACCAAGAAGACGGGGATATAAAGCACGAAATTGCTAAAATCGTAACGACTTACGACGTTTACGAAAATGAAATTAAATAAGAATTTTTTGTTTACGAAAAGGAGAATATATGAGTATTTTTAAAGATAAAACTTTACTTATAACGGGAGGAACCGGTTCTTTCGGAAATGCGGTTTTAAAAAGATTTTTGCAAACCGATATAAAGGAAATAAGAGTATTTTCTCGTGATGAAAAAAAACAAGACGATATGCGCCATTTATATCAGGCGACTTTTCCCGATTCTTGCAATAAACTTAAATTTTTTATCGGCGACGTAAGGAATTTACAATCTATAAAAGAAGCGTTGTACGGGGTAGATTACGTTTTTAACGCGGCGGCGTTAAAACAAGTTCCGTCTTGCGAGTTTTTCCCGATAGAAGCAGTAAAGACTAACGTTTTAGGTACGGATAACACGTTGACCGCTTGTATAGAATGCGGAGTAAAAAAGGTGGTATGCTTATCGACGGATAAAGCCGCGTACCCGATAAACGCTATGGGAATAAGTAAAGCTATGATGGAAAAGGTGTTCGTAGCTAAATCTCGTACGGTTTCCCCCGATAAAACTTTAATTTGCGGAACGAGATACGGAAACGTTTGCTGTTCTAGGGGAAGCGTTATTCCGCTATTTATCGACCAAATTAAACAAGGTTTACCGCTAACGGTAACCGCTCCCGAAATGACGAGATTTATTATGAGCTTGGAAGAAGCGGTAGATTTAGTATTGTTTGCTTTCGAACATGCGGATTCGGGTGATATACTCGTTCAAAAAGCCCCCGCTTGTACGATAGGCGATTTGGCGCAAGCGGTTAAAGAATTGTTCCATGCGGATAATCCTATAAAAGTAATAGGAATTAGACACGGTGAAAAAATGTACGAAACGCTTTTGACCAACGAAGAGTGCGCAAAAGCTGAAGATATGGGTAATTTTTATAGAGTTCCTTGCGATAAAAGAACGCTTAACTACGACAAATATTTTACGGAAGGCAACGTAAAAAGAGCAAAGCTTTCCGAATTTAACTCTAACAATACTACTCAAATGACCAAAGAGCAAGTTAAAGAGAAACTTTTAACGCTAGAATACGTTCAAGAACAACTAAAAGAATTTGGATTATTGTAAGGAGAGATATGTCTAAATTAAAACTTATGACGATAATCGGCACTCGTCCCGAAATAATAAGGTTAAGCGAAACCATTAAAAAATGCGATAAGTATTTTGACCAAACGCTAGTTCATACGGGGCAAAATTACGATTACGAATTAAATAAAATTTTCTTTGAAGATTTGGCGTTAAGAAAGCCTAATTGTTATTTAAACGTAGTAGGGCAAAATTTAGGTCAAACTATGGGTAACGTAATAGAAAAAACTTACGAACTCATGGTTGAAAAAAAGCCCGACGCGGTTTTGGTGCTAGGGGATACTAATTCTTGTTTATCGGCAATAAGCGCGAAAAGATTGCATATTCCCGTATTTCATATGGAAGCGGGCAACCGTTGTTTTGACGAAAACTTACCCGAAGAAACGAATAGAAGAATTGTAGACCACGTTAGCGACGTAAATATGTGTTATTCGGAACACGCGCGTAGGTATCTCGCGTCAGAAGGTCGTCCTAAGCAAAGAACGTTCGTAACGGGTTCGCCTATGGCGGAAGTTTTAAGGGCAAACCTTAAAAAAATTCAGTCTAGCGACGTTTTGGAAAGATTAGATTTAGAAAAGGGCAAATATATTCTTTTATCCGCTCACAGAGAAGAGAATATAGATAAAGAAGAAAATTTTTTCTCTTTAATGAATGCAATAAATGCGTTAGCCGAACAGTATAACGTTCCTATTATATATTCGACTCATCCGAGAAGTAAAAAGTTTATAGAAAAAAGGAATTTCGTATTTCATCCGTTAGTTCGCTCTTTAAAACCTTTTGGATTTTCGGATTATAACCATTTGCAAATAAACGCAAAATGCGTCGTGTCCGACAGCGGTACGTTGCCCGAAGAAAGCGCGTTTTTCCATAGTTTTCCCGCAGTTTGTATAAGAACGTCTACCGAACGCCCCGAAGCGTTGGATAAAGGTTGTTTCGTTTTGGCGGGAATAAAAACCGAAAGCGTTTTGCAATCGGTAGAAACTGCGATAGAAATGTGGAAGGACGGCGAAGTAGGTTTAAACGTTCCCGATTACACGGAAGATTGTTCGGGAAAAGTGGTAAAAATAATTCAAAGTTATACGCCTATCGTTTTAAAAGACGTTTACGGAATAAAATAATTTACGTTAAAAATTAAACTACGCTAAAATGGCGTAGTTTTTTTACGTTTTTTTATAAAAATTTTTAAAAATTGTGTATAAAACTTGCAAATATTTATCGTTTTTGATAAAATGTTTCTTATAAAATTTTATTTTTAAAATATTAAAAGGCAAAGTATGTTTGATTTAAAATTATTAAAAGAAATTAAAAAGCAAAATAAAATAACAAACGCAAAGTTGTCCGAAATCAGCGGAGTTCCCTTGGGAACGGTAAATAAAATTTTTTCGGGCGAAACGTGTTTGAAAATCGATACTTATGAAAAGTTGAAAAACGCTCTTACCGAACAAAAAGAACGATTAAACAATAGGGGAACTGTAAAAGTCGGAGCGGTTAATTTCGATATTAAGCTAGCCGACGTAAACGAAAATTTATCAAGAGTTAAAAGCAAACTTATAGAATGTGAAACGAAAGGAATTTCGGTTATCGTGTTTTCGGAGTTGTGCTTAACGGGATATACCATGTCGGACTTATTTTATCAGTCCGCCCTTTTGTCGAGCGTAGAAAACGCTTTACAAAACTTAAAAGAGTTTTCAATATCCGTAAACAGCATATTTTTCGTGGGCGCGCCACTTAGGGTAAACTGTAAAATATATAACTGTTCCGTTGCGTTTTGCAAAGGTAAAATTTTAGGTATCAACGTAAAAAATTATCTTCCCGATTATAACGAATTTTACGAAGCAAGGGTTTTTTGTCCTTGTCCGCAAGAAAATTTTTATATAGATTTTTTGGGAGAAAAGGTATTGTTCGGAAATAAAATCGTATATAAAAACTCGCTTTTTCCGTCTATGAAAATCGGCGTTGAAATTTGTGAAGATTTATGGGTTGCAATTCCGCCGTCAACCGTACAAGCGTTAAACGGGGCGACTATTTGCTGTAATTTATCCGCCAGCGACGAAGTTATCGGAAAAGCCGAATATCGTAGACAAATAGTTTCTACGCAATCCGCAAAAAATTTATGCGCGTACGTTTACAGCGACGCTTGCTATGGGGAATCAACCACCGATTTGGTTTTTGCGGGGCACAATATAATTGCCGAAAACGGAAAAATTTTAAATCAAACCGAGTTATTTTCGGGTGAAGACGCGATAGCCGAAGTAGACGTTGAATTTTTACAACACGAAAGAAGCAGATTTTTCAAGTATTCGTTTAACGTTCCCCGTTGCGACGAAGTGGAATTCGAACTAGAAACGTTAAATTTCGTTCCCGAAAGAAAATACGATAAAACGCCGTTTGTTCCCACCGATAAAGAAAGGCTTGCCGAAAGAGCCGAACTTATTTTGACTATGCAATCTAACGGACTTAAAAGAAGGTTAGAGCATACTCATTGCAAACACGCGGTTATAGGAATTTCTGGCGGGCTTGACAGCGCGCTTGCATTGCTCGTAACGGTTAGGGCATATAAGCTACTCGGAAAAGACCCCAAAGATATTTTGGCTGTAACTATGCCTTGTTTCGGAACTACCACTAGGACGAAAAACAACGCTATTAAGCTAACCGAACTTTTAGGGGTAACTTTAAAAGAAGTAGATATAAAAGAAAGCGTTTTAACGCACTTTAAAGATATCGGTCAAGACGCAACCGTTACCGACGTAACGTACGAAAATTGTCAGGCAAGAGAAAGAACTCAGGTTTTGTTCGATATAGCTAATAAAAACGGCGGAATAGTAATCGGAACGGGAGATTTAAGCGAACTTGCGCTAGGGTGGGCAACGTATAACGGCGACCACATGTCAAGTTATGCGGTAAACGTATCCATACCTAAAACGCTTGTAAGGCATTTAGTCGCATACGAAGCTCAAAAGTACGGAAAAGAAATCGGCAACGTTTTAAAAGACATACTTTTAACTCCCGTAAGTCCCGAGCTTATCCCTGCCGAAAACGATAAAATTAAGCAAAAAACCGAAGATTTAGTAGGTCCTTATATTTTACACGACTTTTTCTTATACTACTTTTTAAGGGCGGGATTTTCTCCCGAAAAGATATTTGAAATAGCGTTAGATACGTTTAAAGACGAGTTCGACGCTAAGACTATTTTAAAGTGGTTGGAAATATTTATTAAAAGATTTTTCGCTCAACAATTTAAAAGGTCGTGTATTCCGGACGGCGTAAAGGTAGGAACGGTAACTTTATCTCCGCGCGGAGATTGGAGAATGCCTAGCGACGCAAACGCAACGGTTTGGTTAGAAAGTTTATCCGAAATAATAAAAAGATACGAAAAATAATTAATTTTTAGCTGATTTAACTTATTTTTACCTATTACGCAGTCTAAACGATTGCGTCGTATATGTCTATATATT
>CAJMEI010000079.1 GCA_905212395.1 uncultured Christensenella sp.
ATCTTTATAGGAAATTACCCATTCGGCAGGAAAACTTTTTTTGTATTCCCACTTTCCGCCACCGCTTTCGCTTCTTCTGTAAACGGCGTTTAAGGCGGGATATTTTTCCATATCGAAAGAGCTTTTCCAAATTACTTGCGGGTCGGGACGGAGCAAAACCACGTTGCCCCATCTTTCCAGCTTATAGCCGTCCCCCGTAGAAATTACGCTGTAATCTTTCCAGTTGTCCGCGCTTCTCATTATCCGACCTTTTCAACGGTTAGTATAACGCTTTCTCCGTTAATATCCCACTCTTTTGTGTAACCGTTCTTTTTGCCGTTTACGAGTTCTTTTACTAAACAAGCGTTTTTAATATCGTTTTTGCCCGACAAAACTTTTAAAGCGTTTCCGCAAGCGGTGTAATAAACGTTAATTCTGTCTACTACTTCAAAGCCCGCGTCTTTTCTCATAGTTTGAATTTTAGATATAAGTTCTCTTTCTATACCTTCTAACAACAAGTCTTCGGTAATGTTTATATCTAACGCAACGGTAACGTAAGCGTCCTTGCAAGAAGCGTATCCGCCTGCGCTTTCCGTTCCGATAAGTAAATCGTCTTTAGTAAATACGACTTCTTGTCCGTCTATTTGAGTTTTATATTCTCCGTTTTCTACCGCTTTAACAACTTCGGAAGCGTTGCAAGTTTCTAAAAACGCCTTTATTTTTCCGAGTAACTTGCCGTATTTAGGTCCTAACGTTTTAAGTTGCGGTTTTAATTTGTACGTGATTATAGAAGAAGAATCTTTTATTCTTTCAACTGCTTTAACGTTGAGTTCGTCTTTGGCAATATCGAGCAATCCGTCCGACAACTTAACTTTTGTTTCGCCCGCGACGAAAAGTTTAGATAAAGGCTGTCTGTTTTTAACGTTGGAACTGTTTCTTGCAGACCTTCCTAAATTTACTATCTCCAAAACAAAATCCATTCCGTCTTCTAATTCTTTATCTATCATCTTAGCGTCCGATTTGGGGAAATCGCATAGATGAACGGATAAAGGAGCGTCTTTATAAAATTCGGGAACTAAGTTTTGATAAATACTTTCCGCAATAAACGGAGTATAAGGAGCGGTAAGTTTTGCAAGCGTTACCAAAACAGTGTAAAGCGTCATATAGGCGGATATTTTGTCTTCCGTCATTTCTTTTCCCCAATAACGCTCTCTGCATCTTCTTATATACCAGTTGGATAATTCGTCTACGAATTCTTCCATTTTTCTTGCCGATTCGAAAATTTTGTATTCGTCAAGACATTTGTCTACGTAATCTACCAAAGAATTTAATTTACTTAAAGCCCATTTATCCATTAGGCTTAATTTGCAATTTTTTAAGTCGTATTTAGACGGGTCGAACGAATCGATTTGCGCGTATAAAACGAAAAACGCGTAGGCGTTCCATAACGTGCCTAAATATTTTCTTTGAGCTTCGCTTACGGCTTCTTCGTAGAACCTAGAAGGAAGCCACGGAGCGGAAGAAGTGTAGAAATACCACCTTACGGAGTCGCTACCCTGTTTATCGAGTACCGTCCACGGGTCTACTACGTTTCCTAAATGCTTACTCATTTTTAATCCGTTTTTATCGTTGACGTGTCCTAAAACGATACAGTTCTTAAAGGGCGCGCAGTCGAATAAAAGCGTGGAAATTGCAAGCAACGTATAGAACCAACCCCTTGTTTGGTCGATAGCTTCGCTTATGAAATCGGCAGGGAATTGCTTTTTAAACAATTCTTGATTTTCAAAGGGATAGTGGAGTTGCGCAAACGGCATTGAACCAGAATCGAACCAACAGTCTATAACTTCTTTTACCCTACGCATAGTTCCACCGCACTTTTCGCATTTGCAAACGGGTTCGTCTATATACGGTCTATGAAACTCTACGTCTTTATCTAAATTACATCTTTCTTTAAGTTCTTTTCTTGAACCTATTACTATTTTTTCTCCGCAATCTTCGCAAATCCAAATGGGTAGCGGAGTTCCCCAGTAACGTTCTCTCGAAATTCCCCAATCGATAACGTTTTCCAAGAAGTTTCCCATTCTTCCGCTTTTAATCGTCGGAGGCATCCAGTTTACCGAATTGTTAGCCTTTATAAGCTCGTCCTTAACGGCTGTCATTTTGATAAACCAAGTGCTTCTTGCGTAATAAATTAGGGGAGTATTACATCTCCAACAGAACGGATAACTGTGCTCGTATAATTGTTCTTTAAATAATAATTTTCTTTCTTTTAAATCTTCTATCACGAATTTATCCGCGTCTTTTACGAATAAATTAGCAAATTTTCCGCATTTTTCGTCCATTAAGCCCCTATCGGTAACTAATTGAACCATAGGAAGATTATAGTTTCTGCCTACTTGCGCGTCGTCTTCTCCGAATGCGGGAGCAATATGAACTATTCCCGTACCGTCCGTTAAAGTAACGTATTCGGCGTTGGTTACGAAATACGCTTTTTCTTTAAATGCTCCTACCGCGAAATCGTATAAAGGTTCGTATTCGGTGTATTCGTAGTCTTTACCCGTTTTTACCGATAAAACTTTGTATTCTTCGAATAACGTAGGTATTAAATTTTCGGCTAAAATATATATTTCTCCGTTAGCTTCTATTTCAGCGTAGTTTTCCTTTGCGTTCATACAAAGAGCCACGTTGGAAGGAAGAGTCCAAGGAGTCGTCGTCCAAGCGAGAAAATACTTGTTTTCGCCTTTAAGTTTAAACTTAACAAATACTGATTTTTCTTTTACGTCTTTATATCCTTGCGCTACTTCGTGGCTAGATAAAGCCGTTCCGCAACGGGGACAATAAGGAACTATTTTGTGCCCTTTATACAAAAGCCCTTTATCGTTTATCGTCTTTAACGCCCACCATTCCGATTCGATATAATCGTCGTGATAAGTAACGTACGGATTGTCCATATCGACCCAATAACCGAGCCTATCGCTCATTTTTTTCCATTCGCTGGTATATTTCCATACGCTTTCTTTACATTTTTTGATAAAAGGTTCTATTCCGTATTTTTCTATGTCTTTTTTACCGTCAAGACCTAGTTGTTTTTCTATTTCGAGTTCTACGGGAAGCCCGTGAGTATCCCATCCTGCTTTTCTTAAAACGTGATAACCTTTCATTGTTTTGTAACGGGGAATTATATCCTTCATAACCCTCGTTAAAACGTGTCCTATATGCGGTTTTCCGTTAGCGGTAGGCGGTCCGTCGTAAAAGCAAAATTCCTTGCCGTCTTTTCTTGCGTCGATACTCTTTTCAAACACTTGATTTTCGTTCCAAAAGTCGATAATTTCTTTTTCTCTGTCCAAAAAATTAAGTGTAGTTGATACTTTTTTATACATTTTCGCTCCTTTTTCTTTATAAGGAAATAAGTTTTTCCGTTATGACATAATTAGACATACTACAATACTTACTAATTTTAACAAAATACGACTTTTATGTAAAGTATTTTTTTATTAAAAAGCTTGCTTTTTTAAAAAATTTAATGTAAAATAATCGTACTGCGCTAGGCGGGGAGCTAGCGGTGCCCTATACCCGCAATCCGCTACAGCGGGGCTGAATGCTTTTCTAGGGATTTTTTATGGTTGGCCGAATGCCGTAAGGGACGTTGATGTTAAGGTCTTGTGCAATATCGCCTTGCGAAACGTGTCAGGACGGGAACGTAGCAGCACTAAACAAACGCCGATATGTGCCACAAGGTAGCTTTAACGGAGTTACCTGCGTCGTTACCGCTTCGGTAGGAAATTTCGAAAAAAGAAGCGCAGTATTTTGAATAATTTGACCGCAAAGTTTTTTGCGGTCTTTATATTTTTTATTAAACTTTATTGACAAGATAATTTTTAAAAAATATAATAGAGCTATGATTAAAGAAAATTTAGATAAAATTTTTAAAGAAATCGAAAACGGAAATAATTTAGGCGAAAAAATAACTCTTGTCGGAGCAACGAAAACTCAAACCGCTGACAACGTAAACCAAGCGATTGCTTGCGGTTTAACCGATATAGGCGAAAACAAAGCGCAGGAATTTAGGGATAAAAACGATTTGGTTTCCCCTAACGCCGTAAGGCATTTCATAGGAAGACTGCAAACTAACAAGCTTAAATATTTAATAGGCAAAGTTTACCTTATTCAATCGGTGGATAGCTTTGAGATTGCAAATGAAATTTCTAGAAAATCGGTTGAGAAAAACGTAACTACCAACGTTTTGATAGAATTGAATTTGGCGGGAGAAGAAAATAAAGGCGGAGTTAAAAAGGAAGAGCTATCCGATTTACTTTGCAGAATTTCTAAGCTTTCTAACGTAAAAGTTTTAGGACTTATGACCGTTGCCCCCGCTTTTTACGACGAAAAAAGTTTAGCCGATTTATTTAAACAAGCAAGAAATATTTACGACGATTATAAAAAAGTCTACACTGACTTTAAATATCTTTCGATGGGTATGTCGGGCGACTATAAAATCGCGATAGAAAACGGTAGCAATATGATAAGAATTGGAACTAAAATTTTCGGGGCAAGAAATTACGGAGATATGAAATGAGTTTATTTAATTTCTTTTTTAAAAAAGACGCTCAAAATAAAACAAGACAGGAAAAGCAAACGGCAACCGCTGTGGAAAGCGAACCATTAAACGAAAAAGAACGCGTATTCTCTACTTCCGTAGGCGAACAAGGCGTAAACCAACCCGTAAGAAATCCTCTTTCTTTCGACGACGTAGAACAAATTATCACGGAACTAAAAAACGGCGTTTCTGTTTTAGTGAACGTTTCGCAAGTGAGTTTTGAAAACGGACAACGCTTTTTAGACGTTTTATGCGGAGCTATCGTAGCCTTAAACGGTACGGTTACCCCCATAAAAAAAGGTATGTATTATTTTTACGTAAACAAACAATAATTTATCGAATTTAAACAATTAATAAAAGCAAAGGCGACGCAATTTTTGCGTCGCCTAAAAATATGTCAAATATAAAGTTATACGGCTAAAATCGACTTATCGGTCAACTTTTCCCGTTTTTCACTACTTACGGCAAATAAGTAAATAAAAGCGTTCATTACGTTAAAGAAAACTTGTTCGAATACAAAATATAACGCGAATATACAGATTATAATTATTGCGAACGTTTCTTTTTCTTTTTGCAATTTTTTTATGATATAGTACGTAGAAATAAGTAGCGTGCAAGTAAATAACACTCCGTAAGAAGTAAGCAACTTAATAAAAGAATTATCTACGTACATTTCGTAATCTACGTTTTGCCCGAACAACGAAAAACCGTATTTTTCAATAGCTTTCGCGCCGTTTAAAATTCTTGAACTCGATAATAAATTTAATCTTACTAATAATTCTTTTCCGTAGGATAATTTTTCGCCGTTTATATACCTATTCTCTAAACGTATGAATTCTTCCGTACCTACGTTCTTTACGATTAAACAAAATACCAGCGAAATAACACACAATATAATAAAAACGTATTTTACCGTTTTTAAATTAAATAATATGCGCATAGTTTTTGGAAAGAAACTATATATGGAATAAAGCAATATTAAAATTATTACGCAATAAAATCCTGCCCTACAACCCGTTAAACAATAAAGGGAAAAGAAAAATGCGAAATGCATAGATATTTCCCAAATTTTTGTTTTTTCTTTTAAAAACAAATATCCCGCGTAACACGGAAATAACATCCAAAAATTACAGTTAGGACTAAAATGTCCCAACGAATGTCTTTCTATGGCTATTCCGAATTTTCTACGGACTCCCGTGATTTCATCGGGAATAATTTTTACTCCAACGAAAAAAAGATATATGAAAAACAAAACGGCTTTAGGTATTATAATAATTTTTATAACTTTTTTAACGTCTTGTTTTCTTACGCAGGCAAGAACGGCTATT
>CAJMEI010000080.1 GCA_905212395.1 uncultured Christensenella sp.
GATAATAAGTAAACATTTAATTATTTATTTGCTTTTGACTATTTTTTCCGTATACGGCGGAGCTTTGCTTATTTCCAAAAATAATAAAATGCTTGGAAATAAAATTTTACCCGTAGAAAACGAAACGGAAGAACAAAAAGCGCTAAGAAAAGAACAAGAGAAAAAAAGAAAAGCAAAAATAAAAAAGAAAAGCAAATGTATTATAACTTTAATAATAATTTTTAATCTTGCGATAATAGCGGTTTTAAAGTATTGCAATTTTTTCGGCGGAACGTTAAACGGCATTATAAAGCTTTTTAAGGGGTCTTACAGAATAAAGACGTTTAAAATTTTGTTACCGCTTGGAATTTCTTTTTATACGCTTTCGGCGATAGGGTACATAGTAGACGTATATAGGGCGAAATATTTTGCGGAAAAGAATTTTGCAAAAGTTATGTTGTTTTTGATATTCGTTCCGCAAATAATTCAAGGACCTGTGGTAAGATACGAACAAACCGCCGACAAAATTTTTTCGGGACACGATTTTAACTTTAAAAAAATAGCATTCGGTTTTCAAAGAATATTTTGGGGACTGTTTAAAAAAATGGTTATAGCGGACAGGCTTGCCTTGCTTGTAACGAAAGTTGCAAACACTCCTACGGATTTTTCGGGGATAGCAAGTTTAATGTTTATGATTTGCTATACTATTCAGCTTTATTGCGATTTTTCGGGATTTATAGATATTGCGATAGGTTGCGGAGAATTATTCGGCATAGACCTACCCGAAAATTTCAGACAACCGTTTTTTTCAAAAAGCGCGCAGGAGTTTTGGAGAAGGTGGCACATTACGCTCGGCGCATGGCTTAAAGAATACGTTTTTTATTCGGTAGCGTTGTCGCCGTCGGTTACGAGATTAGCAAATTCAATAAAAAAACGCCATAAAAATTATTTTACCAAAATGATACCCACGTATGTTGCTATATTTTTCGTATGGGTTTGCAACGGTTTATGGCACGGACCGGAATGGAAATATTTTGCGTACGGAATGTACTATTTCGTTTTAATATTTTTGGGAATGATAACCGAGCCTTTATTTAAAAATTTATGGACGAAATTAAAAGTCAATCCCGACTCAAAAATTTTAAACGTTTTAAGACATATAAGAACGCTTATCATAATAGTTTTGGGAGAAACTATATTCGGAGCTAATACTTTAAGCGACGGATTTTACATATTAGGTTCGATATTTAGAAAGTATCACGGCTCTATTTTTGAATTAGGGTTAGACTATAAAGAATTACTTGTCGCGTTTATTGCGTGCTTAGTAGTACTGTCTACGAGTATAGCTAAGGAAAAAGGAATAAACGTAAGGGAAAAAGTGGCTACGCTCGTGTTGCCCGTAAGGTGGGCGATTTATCTTGCTCTTATTTTGGCCGTTGTAATTTTCGGGGCGTACGGCGGAATGTACGCGACAACACCTTTTATATACGGAGGATTTTAATGAATACGAAAATTATAAATTTAATTAAATCCGTATCATTCGTTTTGGTGTTGGCAATTTCGCTTACCATACTAAATTTTACGTTAAAACCTAAAAACAGAATGGATTATACAGATAGCCGTTCTTACGAAGCGTTTAGAATTTTTGACGAGCCTTCCGACACGGTAGACGCTCTTATTTTAGGTCATAGCGGAGTATATAGCGCAATATCTCCCATGGAAATGTATAAGGAATACGGCTTTACTTCCTACAACTTAGCTAGGGCAAGGCAAACTATTTGGGAAGCGGAAAAATTTTTAAACGAGGTTTTGGAAAAACAAAATCCGCAAGTTTTGGTTTTGGAAACGGACCAAATATACTACGATAAAAAACGTACATACGGCGAAACTTTAGACAACTTGCACGAAAACGTGCCTTTACTAAAAAATCACGCGACGTGGAAAGATTGGTTTTACGGTAAAAATTACAGAGAAAGAAGCGAAGTAAAAGGTTATAAAATAAGATTTGGGAAAAAGCCATATAAAGGCGTAGAATACTATAATAAAATGAAACCGACCGATAAAAAGGAAAACTATTCTGCTAAACATAAAAAAGCCTTAGATAAAATCGTAGCTACTTGTCAGAAAAAAAATATTAAAGTTTTCTTTTTAGAACTTCCTTCTACAATTTTGTGGGACTATAAAAAACATAACGCCGTTAAAGAATACGCGATTAATCACGGAATAGAGTTTGTTGATATGAATTTAATGTTTGACGAACTTAATTTTAACTGGAACGACTACACGATAGATTACGGCAATCACTTAAACTACGAAGGGGCAAAAATCGTTTCCGATTATTTAGGAAGGAAACTTGTAAATGAATACGGATTAGTAAGTAGAAAAGGCGATAAAAAATACGCTTTTTGGGAAAAAGATTTATTGAATTACGAAAACAGCGTAAGGGTGGAAAGGAATGTTCAAAAGGTATATTAACGTTTTATCCGTTATAGAGGAAAACGCGATAAAATATCCCGATAAAATAGCGGTAGCGGACGAGAAAAACTACGTTACTTATAAAGATTTCGTTGCAAAAGCAAAATCTAGAGCAAGCGTATTAGCAAAAAAAGTATCGCCCAAAAACCCGATAGCTATACTTGGAGAAAAGAGCGTGGAAACCGTAATAAATATGTTTGCGGTAGTTTACGCGGGTTGTTTTTACGTTCCTTTAAATCCATTGCATCCGATGGAAAGAAGAGAAAAAATATTGTCCGTTTTAAATAATCCGTTAGTGCTTGCGGAGGCTTCGCTACTGTCATTGCTTCCGACAAATTATGAGAAAGTCACGCTATATGACGATTTAAAGGGAGAAGTAGATAACGTTTTACTTGAAAAAATTGCAAGAAATCATATAGATAAAGACCCGTTGTACGTTATGTTTACTTCGGGTTCGACGGGAACTCCAAAAGGAATTTGCGTTTCTCATTCTAGCGTAATAGATTTTATAGGCGAGTTTATAACCGAGTTTAACTTTACCGAGAACGACGTTTTGGCAAACCAAGCCCCGCTTGATTTCGACGTATCCGTAAAGGATATTTATTCAGGCTTGTTTAGCGGAGCGACCGTAAATTTAATACCAAAAAAATTCTTTTCTTTTCCGACTATGCTTTTAGATTACTTAGAAGAAAGAAAAGTTACGACGATAATTTGGGCTGTTTCGGCAATGTGTATTTTGTCGACTTTCCATGCGTTTAAATATAAAGTTCCGAAATTATCCAAAATACTTTTCAGCGGGGAGGCAATGCCCGTAAAGCACCTAAACGTGTGGAAAACTTATTACCCGAACGCTGAATTCGTAAATTTATACGGACCTACGGAAATTACTTGTAACTGTACTTTTTATAAAATAGAAAAGGGAATTTTTGATAAAGAAGTTTTGCCGATAGGTAAAGCGTTTAAAAACGAAAGAGTTTTTTTGCTTGACGACAACGGCAACGAAATAAAAGAAAAAAATAAAAACGGAGAAATATGCGTTGCAGGAACTACTTTGTCGCTAGGATATTACAACTGCGAAAAGGAAACGCAAAAAGCGTTTTGTTTAAATCCTTTAAACAAAAGTTATCCCGAAGTTATTTATAAAACGGGAGATATAGGATATTTAGACGAAAACGAAGACTACGTTTTTGTCGGAAGAAAAGACTTTCAAATAAAACATCAAGGACATAGAATAGAGTTAAGCGAAATAGAAAACGCTATGCTATCTTTAAAAAGCGTGCTACGGGCTTTATGTTTATACGATAACCAAAAGCATAAAATTTGGGCGTTTTATCAAGGTGAAGCGGAAGAAATAGAAGTTTTAAACGCGTTAAGAGAAAAATTACCGCCGTATATGGTGGCAAACAAATGCGTTAAAGTGGATAAATTCGATTTAACCGAAAACGGAAAAATAGACAGAAAGAAATTAAAGGAAATATATAATATATGATTGATTTTGTAACTCCTTGTTTCGTTTTCGATACGGACAAATTAAAAAATCACGTTTTAAATATGAAAAACGTTTTGGGGGAAAGGGCGAAAATATGCTTTGCAATGAAAGCTAACCAAACCTTGCTCCCCGATTTAAAAAATTTAGTCGATTGCGTGGAAGTTTGTTCTCCCGGAGAGTTTAGGTTTTGCGAAAAAACGAAAGTTGATTACAAAAAAATAGTTTTGTCGGGAGTTTTTAAGGAAGAAACCGATTTAGACAGAATAATGGGACTTTGTAAAACCGATTGCGTTTATACCGTTGAAAGTTTAACTCAGGCAAACCTATTAAAAAAACTAGCGACAAAATATAATATAACAATTCACGTATGTTTAAGGTTGTCTTGCGGAAATCAGTTCGGAATGGACGAAACAGATTTATTTAAAATAATTGAAACTAGGCAAGATTATCCTTTTGATATTTCGGGGATTCAGTATTATTCGGGAACGCAAAAGAAAACAGAAAAAATAGTTTCCGAAATTAAGAAATTAAAAGATTTTATAAATATATTAAACGAAAAATTTGATTTTAAAACTAGGCGATTAGAATACGGCCCCGCGCTTAAAATAAATTATTTCGAAGCAAAAGAAGATGCCGAAAATCAGTTATTAGCCTTAAAGCAATCTTTAAACGAAATTGACGAGAGCGTGGAAATAGTGCTTGAAACGGGCAGATTTTTGGTGGCGGGTTGCGGAAGTTATTTTACAAAAATAGTAGACGCAAAAATTACGGAAGGCAATAATTATTTAATAGTAGACGGCGGAATAAATCATTTAAACTATTACGGGCAGTTAATGGCTATGAAAATTCCGTATCACGAATTTCATAAAACTAGTCCTAGCGGAGAAAAGAAAAATTACACCGTGTGCGGTTCGCTTTGTACGTCCGCCGACGTAATAATTAAAAATCTTCCGCTTGACAACGCGCAAATAGGTGATATAATAGAATTTAAAAATACGGGCGCGTATTCCGTAACGGAAGGAATTTATATGTTCTTGTTAAGAGATATGCCACGAATTTATAAAATTAAAAACGGAAAACCGTCGCTTGAAAGAGATTTTATCAAGACCGACGAAATAATATTTTAGGAGAGAATATGGAAAAATTACTTGAAATTTTAAGCTTTTTGTAGGATAATATAAGTGTGTGAGAATAAAATTGAAAATGAAAGGAAACAAACATGAAATTAATAGATAAATTTTTGAAAAAGTTAAATACAAGTAGAAATACATTTGTTACATATGTATTAACATTAATTTCATTTTATTTAGCAATAGATAGAATAGTAGAAATGCTACTTATGATATTCACGGGTGTTTCAAGTTCATATTGGGGACCTTTCAAATATACCTTAGCACTGGCATGTCCTGCATTTGCATTTGCATTTTCTGGTAAATCAAGTTTTGCACATGATAGAGCTCACAAAGTAACGTTATTTTATACATATTTAACAGCAATTTATATAATTGCAATTTCAATGTTTACACAATGGCTAAATGGTGGATTATGGATTTTATTTACCTCTGTTCCTAACTATGCAAATATAGTTACAGAATTTCCAAGTATGGTAAAACATGCATTTTCAGCTATATCGTTATATATACCATTAGTAACATTTTACCCATTCATAACTAAAAAAATAATTCTGGGAATAAACGATTCTACAGAACAAATAAAATCAATTTGGGATTATGCAGGTATAAATTTATCAGATTCATCTATAAAACATAATGCATATATGTGTGACATAAGTTTTGTTTATGATTATAATACTGGTAAAAAAGTAACGTTTGGCGAAACAGCAAGATATAGATCACTTCTGGTTTGTGGTGGTTCTGGTTCTGGTAAAACCTCAAGAGTTTTCGAACCTATGATAGCTCAAGATAT
>CAJMEI010000081.1 GCA_905212395.1 uncultured Christensenella sp.
TTAGTTTTTAATTATTTTTCCGTCAACTTCGTTTTGGAACATAACGAAAAACCCTTCTTCGTCGCTTGTTTGGCAAGGTATAAAACAAGATAAGTCTTTTAATTCTTCGGGACAGCAATCTTTTTGTCCCCTAACGGCGTAACACAGGTATTTTTTGTCGTGAATACTCGCTTTTCCGAAATAATATTCGCCTTTGGCAAGCTCTATTCTTACCCATTTACTGCCGTAAACGCTTTTTTCAAGCTCGTAAAATTCGGGGTAACTGTTCATAACCGTTTCCAAATCTTCTTGCAAAAAAGCGCATTCGCAAGAATTGTTTTTAAAATTGTTACCTTGCCGTTTAAATTGTTCGTCATTTTCCCTTTCGGAGTTTATTTGACAAGGGGTTTGCGTAGGTTCTTCTTGCGGACAGGAATTTTCGTTCGGCGGTTCGTCTATCGGGTAAGAGCCGTTTTCAAAACTCTTTTTAAGTTTAAAAAATTTATTTTGTTTTTCGCTAATTTCGTTATCTTCTTTAAGCGTTAAATTTTTAGCGTCAACGTCAGCTTTTTCAAAATAATTTTCGGTAGCTACTACGTCGTCGGCGTAGCCGTCGGGCGAAGGTTTATCGGTAAAAATATTCGATTTATTTAAAACTTCTTCGTCGAACAAATTAATAGTGTCGCTTTCTGATTCGCCATACGCTTTATCTATAAGCTTTTCTTCTTTTTCCCTTTCTTCCTTGTTTTTTCTTTTTAACAATATATACTCGTCCGTCGCGGAAGACGGCGTTTGGTCGTTGTTTTCCGTTTGTCCGAATAAAACGGGGTAAGGACTTAAATCGTCGTCAAGAATTATAGTTATGCTAAAAGGCGCTTCTAAGTCGAAAATAAAATCGGAAAATTCTTTTTCAAGCCCCGTTTCGTCGCAATCGAAATAAACTCCCTTTTGAGAGTTCGAAATAAACGCGACGTACCTTCCTTTTTTTAGCGGAGCAACGTCCATTAATGAAATTTCAAGGCAATTTTCATTGCCTTTTTTTTCGCATTTAGCCATACCCTTGGCGTCTTTTCCGCTGTAAGAATAGCCGTTTGCTATTTGCTTTAAAACGCAAACCTTTTTCAATAATCTCATAATCACCTATAACTAACATTATATATTATGTAATAAAGGTTTTTTTGGATAAAATTATCGAAAAAGTATTTTTTTTGTCAAAAAAAAGGCAAGTTTACTTGCCTTAATTAATTTTATTTATTTTTATTTTGTCGCAATCGAAATTATTGGCGGATAAAACTCCCGTTTTTCCGTGTAAAAATTCTCCGTCGAAAACGGAAATTACAAGTTTTTCGTTTACGAATACGGTTATCTCGTCGTTTATTAATTTTATTTTAATCGTATCGTAATTTCCTTTTAGCTCGTATTTCGCGAGTTCCGTTTTTCCGTAATCTATTTTATTTAACGTTATAAAATCGTTAAACAGGCAAAGCATATAGCCCGTAAAGGATTCTTTTTGCTGATTGTTAAAATAAGAATAATCGTTTGCCCTTAACGCAATTCCCGTATACAAATTAGAGTTTAAAGATTTAATTTCTACTTCGTAATCGTATAAATCGTTATCGGTTAAAATAAAATTATAATCGTTATCGTCTAATTTTTTATGTAATAAAACGGGTTTAAAATCGTAATTTTCAGGTTCTTTTAATTGTAAATCAACGTCGCAAAAATACGCGTCGGAAATTATTTCAAGCGTTTGCAATCCCTGTTCTAAATTAATAACCCCCGCAACTTTTCTGCCGTTGTTAAAGTTATGAGTTATTTCTTTTCCGTTTAAAGAAACGTTAGCGGAACGCTTGGCAAGAGTGTTTAAAATAACCGCGTAAGCGCCGTTTTCGGAAACGTTAAGTTTGTAGGTCGCTTTACCGCAAATATAATTTTTTTCGTCCGTAACAAAGCTTTCTACGTTTTCCGAACAAGAAATTGCGGGGAAACGGGACGGCGCGTTTTTTATAAGCGTTTTATCCGAACTTCCTTCCGCGTAAGGGGATAAAGCAACGTACAAAGGCGTTACTAAAGACGACAATATAATTTTATCCGCTTTAATTCTTTCGGTAAATATTGCCTTTTGTCCGTTTATGCTGATTTGACAATTTTTACCGTTTTCTATGCGTATAATTAAGGGGTTTTCGTTTTTCATTTTATTGAAAAAACCCTGCAATACGTCGTTTAACGATATTTTTCCGTTAAAAATATCGAGTTTGTTATTTTCCAAAAATATAGTAAAAGGAAAGTAAGTTTTTACGCTTAATTCTGCCGTAAAATATCCGTTTTTACTCAATGGCAAAAGAAATTCGCGTTTATCCCCACATTCGTTTTCGTCGTAGCTTACGCATTTTTCAAAGTTGGGACAAGGGTAAAAACCCGTTCCGTTTGCAAATAAATTTTCTCCGTCGTAAGTTAAATTTACAAAATTTGCAAATCTCGTTTTATATGTTTCGTTTTCGTCGAGTTTTAAATCGTGAAACGCAAGAATTCTGCCGTCAAGGTTGGGCGCAATTACAGTAGAACTATGTCCTAAACCGTAAAAATCTTTTGTCGTAGAAATTAAAAAAGTTCTTCCCTTTTTAAAGTCGATTAATTCTTCGTTCGATTTTTTATAACAGTAGGCAAGCCTATATCCTCTGCTTAAAAAATGGTTGCCCGTAAAGGTAAGATACTGATAGCCGTTTCTTTCGTCTATAAACGGTCCTTCCGTCCAGCCGTTTAAATAGGCGGCGTTTATTCTGTGCCAACCGCTACTTGTGGCGATGGATTTAACGTCTTTTGCTTTTTTGCCGTATATTCCGTCTTTTTGAGTTCCGTCAACGCTTGCCGAACGCGTAAATATTACGTTTTCGCCGTCCAAAAAAAACGAGCCGTCTATTCCGTCGAAATTTTGAACGTTTAGCGGAACGTAACCCGACGTTAAATTGTCTGAAACGTAAATTCTATGCTTATTGCCTTTTGGGGAAAAACACATATAAAATTTTCCGCCCGTATAGCATACTTCGGGCGCGTAACAACCTAAAATATCGGGATTAGATGTATCGGGTTTTATACAAGGGCCTAAATAAGACCAATCCATTAAATTATCCGAAACGTATACGGGAACAAAATCGCCCGTACAAAACATATAATATTTACCTAACCACCTGAATACAAACGGGTCGGCAACGGGAAAAGAATAACCTTTTTTCGTTTTGTTAGAATATGACATTGTTTCACCTTATTTTTTGAAATGCAATAATTTTAGCAGAATTTTTACATTTAAAGCTTTTTCATAATTTTCCAAAAATTATACCATATTCATTAATAGAAGTAAAACAAAACAGTATGGATTTTATTCTCAAATATCCGCAAGATTTATGGATTTTATTCTCAAAAAAATAAGCTTTAAAAATTTTGGCTTTCTTTTAAAAACATTGACAAAATTTAATATCTATGATAGTATATGGATACAAAATAATTTATAGTTTAAGGGGGACAAAAATGAAAAAAAGAATATCGTCGATTTTTTTAACTTTGATTTTAGTTTTTACTTTAATCGGAACAAGCGTTTTTACTTCCTGTAAAGATAAAGACGGCGGAGAAAAACAAGAAGTTGCCCTATCGGAAGCGGTGGAAACCGACCATGCGGACGAACTTGCCGATATACTACTAACGGTTTACGGCAACGCGGATAATTCGGGCGACGCAACAATGCCGAGCTTGACAAAAAAAGATTATTCTGATTTGATAAAAATGGTGGCTGGCGAATATAAAACTTCTTTGGATTTGATAGGACAAAAAGTTTTGTATTCGGCGGGAATTACCAACGCTAAAATTTCCGCAAGTTTAATCGCGTTAAACGGATTTTTAAAAGATTTCTTTACTCTTACGAAATACGCTAAAAGTTTGTCTGTAAAATACGGCGATTTAGACATATATAAAGACGGAGCGATTATTCCTCAACCGCCTAAATACGACGAAACTTTAATTAATCCCGAACAGGCCTATTTCGAAGCGTTAAAAAGTTACGTTCTTGCCGTTAAAGACGTAATAGACGTTGAAAAAGTCAACGCGCTAGTAAATAAATTTAATCAAGACGATAAAACGGAATTTTTAAATAAATACGGCGCTTTTAACGCGTCTATGGTAAAATTCGTAAAGACTATTATTCTTAAAGAAGTTACGGGAGCGGTAGTAAATTTCGCTTACAATTACGATAATCTCGGTTTAAATTTAAGCGCCGAAACGACCGCTAAATTAGAAGCTTTAAAATCTTCTCTTACGGCGTTAAACATAGATACCGACGAAAAGAAAAACGCTTACGCGGAATTGGTCGGATTTGCTTTTGAAGAAACTAAAAAAGTAATCGTTTTGGAAAAAGGAATAAACGCTTCCGATTTAGTAGATTTATTAAATTCTATTTCTGAATTGCAAAACGCTACCGCAAGCGAGAAAACCGCCATTCTTACAAAAATAGGAAACAGCTTACATAATATAATCGTTGCGGAAGGCGACGTGGTTATCGCTATGGGTAACGACACGCTTTCTTCGAGCGACAAAATAAAAAATGCTTGCAACGTTTTGGATAAAAGCGGAATAAGTTATTTTGTAAACAGATTTTTACCTTTATACGCTAACGGTCAAGTATTTGCGGGTACGCTTTTAAAGAATTTTTCTAAATCAGATTTACTTGCCCTTTTAAATTGTCGTAGCAATGGTTTAATTTCAGACGAATTCGTAAAAACGGAAGCCCCCGATTATTTCTTGACCGGCGACGAAGGACTTTATAGGGTTGCGGAAATAATTTGTCATAATTTACAAACCGCTCTCAATAATTTATCCGACAAAAAAGCGTTTACGGACGCTATAGATTTAGCTATGGGCGACGGCGGAACGTTTAGCAAGTATTTCTTAGGTTTAGTTGAAAAAATGGACGGATATTATACGAGCGATTATTCCAAAAATTTAAGCTTCGATAAATTGGCAAAAGCCGACCAAGACGCAATAAAACAAACTTATTCGGATATTATAGTCGCAGTTTCGAGTATTCAAGTCGCTATGGACGGCATGACCGAAGCTATAAATTCCGTAAAAAATTACGTTCAACCTATTTTAAATTTTATAAAATCTCTTTAAACGTAAACATTCGGTTAAAATCAGAATATAATGGAGTGAAATGAGCGATAAAATTAAAATTTTAATGGTAAACGGAAGTCCGCACGAACACGGCAGTACCGATAGAGCTTTAAAGGAAATGCAAAAAGTTTTTGAACAAAACGGCGTTGATAGCGAAATTTTTTGGCTGGGGACTAAACCGATAGGCGGGTGTATTGCCTGCAACGGTTGTTTAACTACTAAAAGATGCGTTTTTCAAGATAAGGTAAACGAGTTTTTGGATAAATGCGACAAAGCCGACGGATTTGTGTTTGCAAGTCCCGTTCATTACGCGGGAATCAGCGGAAACTTAACGGGATTTATGGATAGAGCTTTTTACGGAAAACATAATCTATTCCGTTTAAAACCCGCTTGCGCGGTTGTAAGCGCAAGAAGAATGGGAACTACTTCCGCGATAGATATAATCAACAAATATTTTACCATTGCGGAAATGCCTATCGTAAGCTCTACCTATTGGAACGGAGTTCACGGAAGAAACGCGCAAGAAACGGTTTCCGACGAAGAAGGCTTGCAAACGGTAAGAAATTTGGCAAGCAATATGGTTTGGCTCGCTAGGTGTATTAAAAATTCGGGAATAGAAAAACCGATTGCGGAAACGCCCGTAATTAAGACAAACTATATAAGGTAAAAATTAATTATAT
>CAJMEI010000082.1 GCA_905212395.1 uncultured Christensenella sp.
ACGTAACGGTCTATAAGATTTTTTCTTGTAGTCCGTTTTTTAATAATATCAACCGTTTAAATAGGAGTAAAAAGATTAAGTTTTTAATTATATATAACGGATATTTGTGAAAGGATAGGGTTAATTAATTTTTATAAAATTTATTTAAACAAATAAAAGTGGGCGAGTTTTATTTTTAAAACTCGCCCCGATATTTTTTTATTTTATTCTTTTTCGCATAGCATAAATATTCCCGCAATTAAATTAACGAATAAAAGCGTACAAACTTTAAAAGCAGTGCCAATAGGTTGTTTTTTTTCTACTTGTCTAAAATAATAAATGGTCATAGGTATGCACCAAGCTAACGCTATTCCGTAAGTAACTGCCGCCATAGCAATACATCCTAAAATTAAAAAGACTTTAATTACCGTAACGTAATTAGAAGTTTTCGTCGTGTTTTGATGTGTGGGAGCGTTGCCATCCGTAAACGAATTTCCATCGTTTTCGTTTTGTTGATTTGGAACGCCGGTTATATTTGCTCCTTCTACCATACAACCGCATTTAGGGCAAATAACTGCTTCGTCCATAAGTTCGTTTCCGCACTTCGTACAATATTTCATTTTTTTCTCCTTTGTTGAATTATATTTACTCTAACGTGAAATATAACCGCTTAATTTAATTTCGCAAAAAAACGGTCGAATTAATCGACCGAAATTTTTATTATTTGTTAAATAGTTTTTTGTAGCTTTTACTGAAATGAGCGACAGGTGATTTGCAAGCTTCTATAACGACTTTTTCACCCGTCAACGGATTTATTCCGTCTCTTTGATTTTTGTCTTTTAAGTCAAACGTTGCAAAACCGGAGATGTGAATATATTCGCCCTTCATAAGACAATCGGTTACAGTGTTTACAAAAGCGTCGAAATTAGTTTCCGCTTCTTTGATAGTAACGCCTAATTTATCCGCAAACGCTCTGATAAATTCGTTTTTATTCATCTTATTTCCTCCACTAATAATTTTAATGTTATAATTATACCATAAAAAAAACAAAAATCAATATGCTTTTTAATTTTTTCTTGTAAAAATTAGTCATTTTTGTTGTTTTTTGCTCTTTTTTTTTGAAAATTCTTATTGTTCATATAAAAAAATCTGTTATGCTTGACAAAAAAGCTAAGCTGTATTAAAATTATCTTATAGGTGAAAATATGCAAAAAGAAAAGCTTGTAAGTAGTCTGAATTCAAAAAACAGAATATTTCGTCATAGAATTTTAAAAAAATTACGCAAGGAAATAAGTGAAATAGAAAGCTCGGATAAAACTTCTTTATGTTTAAGGAGCACGTATTCTTTTTCATCTTATTCTCCGTCTATGCTGGCGTATTTAGGATATAAAAACGGACTGGGATTAGCGGGAATTTTAGATACCGAAACGGTGGAAGGCGCAAAAGAGTTTTTAAGGGGTTGTAAACTATTTTCCATACACGGGCTTGTAAGCGCGGATTTAAGGGTTAAACCACATATAGCGGACGAAAACATATCTATTTGCGGAATTACGGGAATAAATTGCGGAAATTTAAAAACCGTAAGCAAATTTTTAAAACCGTATAGAGAAAACCATAAAGAACAAGTCGTAGGAATGGTAACGGAGCTTAATAAAAAATTAAACGCTTATAAAATTCGTTTAAGCTTTTTAAAAGACGTTTTCCCGTTGACGAAATCTTTATCGGGCGGAACTGTAACGGATAGGCACGTTTGGCTTGCATGTTCTAAAAAAATGATTGCTTCTTTCGGTAAAGGCGAGAAACTCATTAAAAGCTTACAAAAACTCGGAATGGCGTTTTCGGAAGAAGAAATAACGCTTTTAACCGACTTCGATAATTATTTTTACGAGTTCGATTTTGCAAGAATTTTAAAACAAAAATTCAAGTTGGGAATAAAAGTTACGCCCTATTATAAAGACGTTATTAAATTTGCAAACGAAATCAACGCGATAAGTTTTTACGAGTTAAGAAATTCTGTTTCGGGAAAAGAAGAAAAAATTATAAATCAGGTTAAAGATTGCGGATACGACGCTTTAGCGTTTAACCCGAGAAAAATTTGCGAAGAAGAAAGAAAAACTCTTATAGACTTATGCTTTAAAAATCAAATTATCGCAATCCCTCTAGAAGTTATAGATTTTCCGAGAAAGAAATTCGATACCGTTTTAACCAGGCAGGAATTTGAAATTTTAAATAAAAACGCTTGGGCGGTAAAAGGGCACGAAATATCCGTAGAAAAAGGCGGAAAAGGTTTCAGAGAGCTTGGCGACGTTGATTTTGAAAGAAAAATAGACATTTTAGCGGGACTTGCGCACCCCAAATATTATGAAAAACAAGGAGAATAATTTATGAAAGAATATAAATACGTTTCACTTCAAAACGTTGTCGTCGTAAACAAACTTCAAAGCGACGACGAACGTATAAAAAATTATTTCGACGTAATTAGCGAAGAATCGGTAGACGGTTGGGAATTCGTAGGAATTGCTCCAATAAACGTAATTCAAAAAAAGTCGTCTAAAAATCAAAAATCTTTAAACACTTTTATTTTTGCTAGAGAAATTAAATAAATTTTACGCTCCGCTAAAAGCGGAGCGATTTTTGTTATTCCAAAAAGTGAAAATTTGCATTTTTTAAGACATTTATTGCAATAATTGGGAATAAATGCGGTAACTTTTATGATATACTTAAAACATCAAAACAAGGAAAACTATTATGAAAAATAAAAGTGTAAAATTGTCGTTAGAAGAAAAGCTAAAACTTTTAACCGGTAAAGACTGTTGGTCTACGGAAGATTTTAACGGAAAGCTCGATAAAATAAGCGTTTCGGACGGACCTTGCGGTTTAAGAAAAATGGCTAAAAACGAAAACGGAGAATATTATACCGTAAAATCTACGGCGTATCCGTGCGTTCACGTTTTATCTAATTCGTGGAATACTGATTTAGCGTACGAAATGGGGCAGTGCATTGCGGACGACTGTATAGAAAACGACGTAGACGTAATTTTAGCTCCCGGCGTAAACATTAAAAGACAGGTATTAAACGGAAGAAATTTCGAATATTTTTCGGAAGACCCTTATTTAGCCGGAACAATGGCTAAACAATATATAGACGGGGTTCAAGATAAAGGAATAGGAACTTCTTTAAAACATTTTTGCGCGAATAATTTCGAGCAGGACAGATTGGTTACTTCTAGCGAAGTAGACGAAAGAACGCTTAACGAAATTTATTATAAGCCTTTTGAAATTGCCCTAAAAGCTAATCCTACCACCATAATGTGTTCTTATAACCGTTTAAACGGCATACTCGTTTCCGAACATCAAAAACTTTTAAAAGGCGTTTTAAGGGAAAAATTAGGGTTTAACGGACTAATTGTTTCCGATTGGGACGCAGTTAGAGATAGGGTAAAATCTTTAAAAGCTACAGTTGATTTAGAAATGCCTTTTAGAAATAAAAGTTACGACGAATTAAAGCAAGCTTACGAAAAAGGCGAAATAACTATGGAGCAAATTGATTTTTGCGTAAATAACGTTTTGACTTTAATTGATAAATTGCAAGAAATGAAAACGCTAAGAAAAATAACTACCGATAAAGCCGAACGTAGAAAAATTGCAAAACTAATTTCGGACGAAGGCGAAGTTTTGCTTAAAAACGACGGAATTCTTCCTTTAAAACCGAATTGTAAAATAGCGTTATTTTCCTTAAGAGCTGATAGAATGCCTACTTCCGCCGACGGTAGCGCGAGAGTTCAGTCCGACCACGAGTTTGACGATTTCGGCAATTGTCTTAAAAAATCTATGCCTAACGCGGAAATTACAAATTTAGAAGCTTTTACTTTTTGGCGTGGAGAAGTAGAACTGCATCATATTGCCGAAAAATTACCTTACGCATATGATAGCGACGTGGCAATAGTTTTAGCCGGTAACGATATGGTAACGGAAGGCGAAGCGTTCGATAGACAATCTATGAAGTTGCAACCTAGAATGGAATCGCTAATTAAAAGCGTTGCGTCCGTGAATAAAAATACGATAGTCGTTTTGTCAAGCGGTAGCGCGGTAGACGTTTCTAACTGGGAAAGCGACGTAAAGGCGATTTTATATACGGGCTTTGCAGGCGAAACGCAAGTTGAAAGCGCATGCGATATTTTGGCGGGTAAAGTTTGTCCTTCGGGTAAACTTACGGAAACTTTTGCCAAATCCGAAGGCGATTATACCACTTCTACAAGACTCGGTAACGATTTCGTAAACGTCTATAAAGAAGGGGTTTTCGTGGGGTATAGATACTTCGATACGTTTAAAAAAGAAGTCGCTTATCCGTTCGGATACGGACTTTCTTACGCAAACTTTACTTACTCTGATTTAGTCGTTGAAAAAACGGGCGATTTTAGCGTAAAGCTGAGCTATATAGTCAAAAACGAGTCTGATTTCGACGCAAAAGAAGTTTCTCAAATTTACGTAAAAGACGTATTTTCTTACGTTTTAAGACCTGAAAAAGAGTTAAAGGCGTTCAGCAAAGATTTAATCAAAGCGGGCGAAAGTAAAAAAATTACCGTCGAACTTAAAAAAGACTCTTTCAGCTATTTTAGCGTTGCTTACGATAAATGGGTTGCCGACAACGGTGATTTCGAAATTTTAGTTGCGTCTAACGTTTCGGACGTAAAATTAAAGGCAAAAATTAAATTTTAACAATAAAAAAATAGTTTTTTTCGGACGTTTGATTTATTAAAAATCATTCGTCCGAAAATTTTGCGTCAATTCAAAAAAATTTTATTAAAAAATTTGTTAATATACGTTAAAAAAAATTAAAAATATTGACTTAATTGTATAAATATGCTATAATCGGGAGTATAATAAATAACGGAGAAGACATATGGAAAGATGTAAACATTGTGGTGAAGTTGTTGACCGTACCGATTTTATTTACTGTCCTGCTTGCGGTAAACTTTTATCGGAACAAACCGAAGAAAAACAAGGCAAAAAAAAGAAAGATAAATCAGCAGACGTTGTAGCTGTTTCAAAAGCTGATAAAAAACAAAAAACAACAGATTCCGCAGATAACGTTAAAAAGTCGAAATATTCTTCTATAGAAGGTGGAAAAACGAGAAAAAGTTATATAGTTTTTGGGATTTTCGCTTTATTATTAGGGGTTTTATTCGTTTTAACCTCGGGTTATTGGGGTGCAAGTTCTAATTTATTCGGTGAAAAATTCGCGCAAAAAATGGCCGACCTTTCCGATAAAATTTTAGGTAAAGTTATAAACAACACAAGTAATAGCTTGAAAATAGATCCTATAGTTACCAGAGGAATTTTATTCTTCACTGTTTATCTTACGATAATTACTATTATTTCTATAATAACGTTTTTCTCGTTGTTTTCAAAAAGAACTACTGCAGGTCACGTTTTTGTAAAAATCGGAGCTTTAATTCTTTTAAATTTCGTAATCGTTTACTCGTTTTGCTACCTTGCAGCGTTCAGTTTGACGGCTTGCTTGCAAAACTCTGAGATTTTAAAAGCGGATCAAGTTCAAAGTCTTTCGAATTTTGTGGCAGACACGGACAAATTGCTTAAAAATGCTTCTTTAGGTTGTATGATAGGTGGCGGAGTATTTTTAATAATAGGTATTATATTATCTATTACTAAATTCGGAAATCCGTATAATACTACTTTCTATCAATATTTTAGAGCGTTCTTCTTCTTGGCTTGTAGCGTATTATATTACTTTATAATTGCTAAAACTAATAAAAACGAATTCTTAAATAAATTAAGTGTGTTT
>CAJMEI010000083.1 GCA_905212395.1 uncultured Christensenella sp.
CAACGAGATAATTCTAATATATTTTTTATAAAAACGCGGACTGTGAAAATAGCCCGCGTTTAATTAAATTATTACTCAATAGTATTTAACATACTTTTTAACGCTTCTGCGCTTGCCTTAAGACCTTGCAATTCTTCTTCCGAATAATTTTCTATAAGTCTTTTTTCAACGCCTTGCGCGCTTACGATAGACGGAATGGACAAAGATACGCCTTCTATTCCGTATTCGCCATGGAACGGTGAAGAAACCGTTACAACTATTCTTTCGTTGTTTATTATAGCTTCCGCCAAATAACATACGCAAGCGGCTACACCGTAATGCGTTCTTCCTTTTGCCGATATAATTTGGCTACCCATAGTCTTAACGTTTTCGCTTATTTCTTTTTTAATCTCTTCCGACCATGCTATTCCGTTAAGCTTACAATATTCTTCTATCGGCATACCCGTAACGGAAGCTTTACTCCAAACAACTACCATGCTGTCGCCGTGTTCGCCGATAACGTCGGCTTTTATGTTTTCGTTGGAAACGTCCGTTAATTCAGAAAGCTTACTCATAAAACGCGAACTGTCTAAAATACAGCCCGACCCGAATACTTTACCGTTTTCTAAGCCCATCATCTCCGCGCATTTTTGCGTTAAAACGTCAACGGGATTTGCAACCACCAAAATAGTAGAACCGGTATAATGTTTTTTAATATTGTCTACTATATTTTTTAATATTACGATATTATCTTGTATTAAATTTAATCTGGTTTCGCCGGGTTTTCTGTTTCTACCTGCGGTAATTACTATTAAATCGGCGTCCTTAACGTCTTCGTATTCGCCTGCGTAAACGAAAGCGTTTCCTAAATGCGATATTCCGTGTTGAATATCCATTGCTTCGCCTTTAATTTTATCTTGCGCAATGTCTATAAGCACAATTTCTTTTGCAAAGTTTTTTATAGCCAACGCAAACGCAATAGAAGAGCCTACGAACCCACCGCCTATTACTGCAATTTTATGCTTTCTTTCAAAAATATTAGCTACTTTTTTCATGTTTTTCCTTTATTTATTCTTTTGATTAACTTTTGTTATTTTAACCGTAATCTTTTTATTAGTTTATTCTAAAACTATTGCAGTAGTGAAGAAAAACAACAAAAATTAATGATTAGCGTTTTTTTGAAAAATAAAATTTTTTGGTATAATACCTAACTTTTTTAATAACCTAAATTTTACAAAATTTTTGCTATTAAAAATTTGACGGCAAAATTGCCGTCAAACTTAAATAACTAAAAATTACTCAGCAACAGCAGTTGCGCCTGCTTCTTTAAGTTTAGCAACGATGTTATCCGCTTCTTCCTTAGGAACGTTTTCTTTAATAACGCCCATTTTTTCAACAGCGTTTTTAGCGTCAACAAGACCAAGACCTAAAAGTTCTTTAACTGCTTTTACAACAGCAAGTTTTTGAGCTCCGATTTCTTTTAATACGATGTTGAATTCAGTTTTTTCTTCTGCTGCGGGAGCTTGAGCACCTGCAACGGGAGCTGCTACTACTGCTGCAGCTGCGCTTACGCCGAATTCTTCTTCGATTGCTTTAACTAATTCGTTCAATTCAAGAACGGTCATACCTTTAATTTCTTCAATAAATTTTGCAATATCTGCCATTTTAGATTTCCTCCGATTTTTTTTCTTAGGCTTGTTTTTCAGCCACAGCATTTAACGCAACCGCTAAGCCACGAATAATGCCCGATAAAGCGCCTGCAAGAGAAGCGTATAATTCTTCTTTTGAAGGGATTTTTGCCAACTGTTTAATCATTGCGACGTCAACAGCTTTTCCGTCGATATATCCGCCTTTAACGGAAATTTTATCGTCGAGTTTTTCAATTTCTTTAACTACCGCTTTGGAAGCGCCCGTTTCGTCTTTTCCGAATGCAACCGCCGTAGGTCCGTTAAGAATACTGTCGAAATCATTTACGCCGAGAGAGTTGAACGCTTTTCTTACCAAAGTATTTTTTAATACTTTATATTCAACTCCGTTCTTACGGAATGCCGTTCTCAATTCTGTATCTTGAACAACGGTAAGACCTTTATAGTCTACGAAAAGAACGGATTTGCTATCGGTAATTTTAGCTTTAATGCTCTCGACAATTTGCTTTTTGTCTTCTTTATTTGCCGACATTTTTTCCTCCATTTTTGGTTTTACCCTATTCCCTAAAAAAACCCTTACGCCGAAATACGACGTAAGGGTATTATTATACTCTTAAAATTCGTACCTCGACCGGCGTTTTTGTTCTTACGCTTTTTCAAGCACCGATTTTCTTAGGTTATTTACTTTATAAGTTTAGCAAAGTTTGACTAATTTGTCAAACGATTTTTTAGAAAATTCTGTTATTGATTTTAACTCCGGGTCCCATAGTACTTGCAACGGCTACGCTTTTAACGTATTGACCTTTGCTAGATGCGGGTTTAGCTTTAACTATTGCGTCCATTAAAGCTTTGAAGTTTTCAACAAGCTTTTCTTTTCCAAAAGATTTTTTGCCGATAGGACAGTGGATAACCGCAGTTTTATCAAGTCTGTATTCAACTTTACCTGCTTTAACGTCCTTAACTGCCTTTTCAACGTCCATAGTAACCGTACCGCTCTTAGGAGAAGGCATTAAACCCTTAGGTCCTAATACTTTACCTATTCTACTTACCGCGCCCATCATATCGGGAGTGGTTATCATAACGTCGAAATCGAACCAACCTTCGTTTTGGATTTTTGCAAGAGTTTCTTCTGCTCCTACGTAATCAGCGCCTGCTTTTTGAGCTATATCGGCTTTTTCGCCTTTAGCTATAACTAAAACTCTTACCTTCTTACCCGTTCCGTTAGGAAGAACGATAACTCCTCTAACTTGTTGGTCAGCTTGTTTGGGGTCAACGCCTAATCTGGTATGAAATTCAATAGTTTCGTCAAAGTTAGCTTTTGCTGTATTTAAAACTATATCTATCGCTTCTTCAACGTCGTATAATTTCGAACTATCGTACGATTTTATGCTATCAGAATATTTTTTTCCGTATTTCATTATTTAATCTCCTTGTGGTCAAACGAGAACTAGCTCTCCCACTTAATTATAATTTATTCTTCGCAGGTGATACCCATACTACGAGCTGTTCCTCTTACCATGCTCATACAAGCTTCTAAGGACGCCGCGTTAGTGTCTACGAGTTTCGTTTTTGCGATTTCTTCAATTTGAGCTTTCGTAAGTTTACCTACTTTATCTTTGTTTGGTTTAGCGCTTCCCGATTCTAATCCGCACGCTTTTTTGATAAGTACGGGTACGGGTGGCGTTTTAAGAATAAACGTAAACGAACGATCTTGATAAATTGTAATTACTACGGGGATTATAAGTCCTGCTTTGTCTGCAGTTTGAGCGTTAAAATCCTTAGTAAATCCCGGAATGTTGATTCCGTGAGGTCCAAGCGTAGAGCCTACGGGTGGTCCCGGAGTCGCTTTGCCGGCAGGCAATTGTAATTTTACAACAGCTGTTACTTTTTTTGCCATAAGATTCCTCCTTAACGTGGTTCAAGCGAAAACGCCATAGAAAATATTTAACGTTTCTCCCACTGTATAAATAACCGAATATTCGGATATTAACCGTTTAATTTTTCAATTTGTACGTAGTCGAGTTCAACTGTAGTATCTCTCCCGAACATACTTACTTTTACTTTTGCCTTTTGGTTTTCGTTGTCAAGACTTTCTATTACGCCTGCAAACGAATTTAAAGCGCCCGATATTACTTTGACGCTTTCTCCGACTTGATAATCCGCATTGACTACCCTGTCTTCCAAACGCATTTTTTTAACTTCTTCTTCGGTTAAGGGCATTGCCGTTCCCGAAGCAAAACCTTGCAAGCCCGCAGTGCTTTTTAAGACCTTGTACCAAATTTCGTTAGAATATACCATTTTTATGAAAACGTAACAAGGGAAAAGTTTGTGACATACTACTTTGTCTTTTTCTTTTCCGTTTACGACTTTTTTCTCTATGGTTTCTTCTGTCGGAATTTTTACGTCTAAAACTACGGATTGAAGATTGTTATTTTCAACTTTTTTTTCGATAGTACTCTTTACAAGCTGTTCGTATCCCGTACTTGTATAAAGTACGTACCATCTTGCATTTTCAGCGCTCATTATATTCTTCCTTTAAATTAACGTACTCTCGTTAAAAGTTTAAGCAACTGTTCAAGACCTACGTCTATCGCCGAGATAAAGACAAGGAATACCAAAACGACACCTAAAACAATGCCCGTTTGTTTAACGACCTTAGAAAATTTGGGCCAAGATACTTTTTTTATCTCAAGCCACATATCTTTAAATTTTTTCTTAATCCATCTTCCAAAACGAACGAAAACATTAGGTTTTTTTTCGGTTTTTACCGCTTTTGACTTTGCGTTTGCGACAGTTTTTTGAGTATCTTCTCTCATTTCTAACCTCTGCTGATTATTTTGTTTCTTTATGCGCAGTATGTTTTTTGCAGAAAGGACAGTATTTATTTACTTCCAGTCTGTCGGGAGTGTTTTTCTTATTTTTATATACGTCATAGTTTCTTTGCTTACACTCCGTACAAGCAAGCGTTATTCTAGTTCTAACTCCTTTAGCCATCTTTCTTTCGCCTTCCTAAAAAATTAACACCCCTTTTTCAGAAGTGCTAATCTATTTTACTATACTTTTATAATATTGTCAACAGTTTTTCTGCCTTTTTCACTATTATTTTTCAATCCTCGTCGGTCTCTATAATTATGTCTTCCGTATTTCCTATTTCCAAATGATTTCTGATTATTCCCAAAGAATCAACGGGCTTGAATTTAGGATTTTCTATAAGACCGTGTATTTCGGCGCATTGGTCGACTAATTCTTTTCCGTATCTTAACCCCCTATCCGATTTAATTCTCATTTGTACGGGAACGTCTTCGTACGTCTTGGTCGATTTTTTATCTACGCAGTGATATTTGGGGTCGCATTGGTTTATATCCATATTAAGATTTAACTTTAAGGTTTTTCCCGCAAGTGAAATTTTAACGAATTGGAATCTTCCTTGATTTATACTGTCGTACTTTTTGGAAATTCTCGACGTTAATTTTTTAAATCTTAACGCGTAATTCTTTATTTCATCGTACCATTTTTGAATATTGTCGTCCGCGATATCCATTTTTTCGGAGAAAGTGGGTTGATATACGGGTTCTTTTGCAACTTCTTCTATAATCTCCTCTTCTTCCGTAGGCGTTTCAACTACTTCTGGAATTTCTTCAACGAGTTCTTCAGCCGTTTCTTCTTGCGGTTCTTCTTGAACTTCTTGTTCTTCCGCCACTTCTTCGACAGGTTCTTCCTGCTCTTCTACAACTTCTTCGTCAGGTTCTTCTTTTTCTTCCGCTATCTCTTCTACGGGCTCTTCTTCAACAGGCTCTTCTTGTTTTTCTTCGTCTGCAGGAACGTCGTAAACCGAATATTCTACGTCTTCTTTATCGTCGTATAATTCTTCCGGTTCTTCTTCTAAAACGCTCTCTACGGGCAGTTCTACCGCTTCTTCCGCCGTTTGTACGGGTTCATCTTGAACTTCTTTAACGGGTTCTTCCGCAATTTCTTCTTGCGGTTGCTCTATTACGGCAACCGGAGCGGAACATAATTGTTTGGTTATGTCCTCTTCTTCAACGGAAGCGATTATATCCGTATCGGTCTTTTTTTTCGATTTAAAAATGCTGAATAAACTCATTAAATTATCCCCCAAAAGAGAAAT
>CAJMEI010000084.1 GCA_905212395.1 uncultured Christensenella sp.
CAAGGGGCTTAAAGATTTTGCCATAAGGCAAAAGATTTACTTCTTATAGTTTATAATAACAGTACAAATTTTTTAAGTAACAATTACTGAGATTTTTTATAAAAATCAATAAATTTTATTTGTTTTTAACAAGGAAAGATATGGCAACTAAAAAAACAAAATACGTTTGTAACGAATGCGGTTACGTTAGCCCGCAATGGCTAGGCAAATGCCCTAACTGCAATAAATTCGGAACGCTGATAGAAGAAATAGAAGAGAGCGTTACCCCCTTAAACAAAACGCAGAAAAGAAACGGATTTGTTCGTCCCGTGTGCGTAAACACCGTACAAAAAGAAAAAACCGTAAGAATTAAAAGCGGAATCGACGAATTCGACACCGTTTTAGGTGGTGGAATAGTTCCCTACTCTATGGTTTTAATCGGTGGCGACCCCGGAATAGGAAAAAGCACGCTTTTAACGCAAGTAGCTATAAATTTAGCAAAAAACAATAAAGTTTTATACGTTTCGGCGGAAGAAAGCTGTTCTCAACTAAAAATGCGTTGCGACAGAATTAACAGTCAAGCCGATTTTATGGCTATTAACGAAAACTGCATAGAAAACGTTTTAAGCGTTGCGGAAGATTACGATTTTTTAATAATCGACTCTATACAAGCGGTATATACGGAAAATTTAACTTCTTCTATGGGGAGCGTAGCTCAAGTTAAGGAATGCGCTTCCGCCCTAATGCGTTTTGCAAAAAGCAAGCAAGTAACGGTATTTATTATAGGACACGTTACCAAAGAAGGAACTATTGCAGGTCCGAAAGTTTTAGAACATATTATGGACACCGTTTTATATTTCGAAGGCGAAACTTTAAATAATTGTAAAATTTTAAGGGCGGTTAAAAACCGTTTCGGACCGTCGCAAGAAATCGGCGTGTTCGAAATGCGCGACAACGGAATTTACGGATTAAAAGACTACGACGGAATTTTTATTTCGGAAGAAATAGGCAAAAACGCGGGAAGCATTATAACCCCGTCTATTAGCGGAAACAGGTGTATGTTGGTAGAACTTCAGTGCTTGCTATCTAAAACGGTTTTCGGACTTCCGCGCCGTATGCCGTTAGGCGTAGACTACAATAAGCTTATTTTAATGATTGCTGTTTTAGAAAAAAGGGCGTATATTCCCTTATACAATCAAGACGTTTATCTTAACGCAATGGGCGGAATTAAACTTGCCGAACCTAGCGTGGATTTAGCTATTATCTGCTCGATAGCGTCTGCTTTTAAAGAAAAACCCATACCCAAAACTACGGCGATTTTCGGAGAAATAGGTTTAACGGGAGAAGTACGTTCGGTTACACAAGCGGATAAAAGAATAAACGAATGTGTAAAAAGGGGAATAAAAAAAGTAATTCTTCCCTACTCTAACGCAAAGAATTTAACTGCTTTTAAAGATAAAATCGAACTTATCGGAGTAAAACACGTTTACGAAGCAATAAAAATTCTTTTCGACTAATAAATATAAAGTAGAATTTATAGGCGTAATACACAAATAAACGTATACCAAAACTTAATTTTAAAAGTTAAATATTATCAATAAAATTAAGCGTCTTTTCTTAAAAAGACGCTTATAAAATGCTTATTTATCGACTTATAGCTTAACTTTTAACAATAATAATTTTTAACGGCAAAGGACAAACCTTTGCCGTTAATAAATTTTCGCCATAGGGGTAAAACAAAAATCTTATATAGTATCGATACCGTGTGAAACACAAAATACGTTCCGCCGAGTATAAGGGGATAGCAAATACTTGCTAAATGAATTTTTAAAATTTTAAATAAATTTTATTGCTCTTGAAATTCATGCCACGCTCCGCTTACTTCTATTCCGCCGTGCAAAGCAGTTATGCAAATAAGTAAATCGGCAGGGTTGCCCGTTCTATCGGTTTTAATATTAACCAAGGTAACGGTTCTAGTAAACTTTGTCGCGCTAGTGTTATAAGTGCCAGATTTTCCCGTCTCTCCCGTTTCGAAAGGAATATATACTTGCGTTACCGTTATGGTAGAAGCCACCCTTTGAATTCTATAATAAACGTAAGCTCTATGATATATTTTGTACGCGTTGTAGATAGAAAAATCAAATTCTACTCCGGTATCAATGTTTTTCCAATTCGTCGTTGTAAAACCGCCACCGTCTACAAACCAGTTTTCGCCCGAACCGCCCGAGTCGTAAGCGCAACCTACAAACGCCTTATATTTAGTTTTATGCGGATATGTAGAATCAAAGGTACTTGAAGACGTGTTGTCTTTTTGAACCATAAACAGCATCGGCGCGGTAGATTTTGCTTCGTTCCAACTACAAGTATTGCCTAATCCATCGCAACCCCACTGATAGAATGAAAACGCATAGTCAAAATCACCCGTACCCGTAGTATTGCCGTTGTTTAAAGAACAAATATTTTTATGAGTTCCCGCCGTCCAGTTATTCCACTCGTAATTACCTCCGTTGCAATTTCTACTTTCGTAAATGCTATTATAATATCCGCTTACTCCGTGCTTCATGTCGGTCTTATCGGGTATCGGATTAGAAGAACTATAATAGGAACTATCTTCCATTCTTACCCAATCAATAGCGAACGCGCTGTCGAAAGCGTCTAACGAAACGTTTATTTTATCGCTAGTTATATTTTCTAATCGGTAATTGAACGAATATCCCGTGGAACCTCTATATTCCGTTATCCAATAAGTTATTTGTATTAAACTGTTTTGTCTTATTACTTTAACGTACGCGGAATAGTCATTGTTATATAAACTATTAAACTCTCCGCCCCACCAATTATTGCTTGCCGTTACTTCCCCGAACGGTTTACCCGTAGTTATTTCGGTGTAATTTCCAAGATAAAATCTTCTCCAACAGTTGTAATCGTTGCCGTCGCAAAGTTGAATTACGGGCGTTCTTTTAACGGCTGTCGAATCGGCATGGTCACTTACCATCATAAATATATCCGTTAAATAAAATTCCAAATAGAAATTTCCTTGAAGCTCGTCTAACCCGTAGCAATAAGAAGTATTTCCTATATTTTTACCTATTCTAGTAATATGTCTGTTTACTCCCGTCTTTTCAAAAACTCCGCTACGAGCGTGTCTTGTATAATTTACCGTATAGGTATTTCCGCCCGTAACGGTAATTTTATCGTTAGTAACGGTAGAAGAAGTAGTATAATCGTAACCGGGCATTTTTACTTCTACGGTATAAGAACTTCCGCTTAAAAGCGTATAGGACGCGTTGTTCGGTTTCGCTTCGTCCCCCGTTACGGCGTAATTTACGTAAGCCGTTGCACTACTAGGAGTAAACCTTACGTTTACGTTAGAAATCGTACTATCGTAAGTTTCGTGTTCGTTTTCCTTACCGTTTAAAACTTCTATTCCGTATAAATTTAGTTGACTTATTATGTGCGGAACTAATTGTCCTACCGTTAAAGCCGAACCGCCGTTTGAAACGACAGATTGAGTGTCGGAACTAAACAAAAGAACCCTTAACCCGTTTCTATACCACTCTATCGTGTTATTAGAACCTTTAAAACAAATTTCGTATTCGTTGGTGGTGTTATCATACGGAACTACCGCCGACCAGTTATAGTCTTTTCCGCTTTGTTGACCGTGCGCGCCATCGGATAACTTATTTATTTCGTTACTTAAAGTCCATTTACTAATATCGTTAGTGTTGTACTTTACTAAACAACCGTTTGTAATTAAAACGTCGCCTATTTTAAATAGTTTAGCCCAGTCCAAACTAGCACCCGTATGCTTATACTTGATAGAAAAATCATCGCCCGAATTTACTACGTTTAAAATTCCGCTAGAGGAGTTTTCACCTAAAACAACGTCGGTTTTAAAACTATACGTAACGCTTATAGCGTTATTGCTTGTAGAAATATAGGTAGGAGCGCTACTAGTTGAAACCGTTACCAAATCAGACGTAGTTAACGCTTGATAATTGTCCGCTAACATTTCACCGTATTTTACCGATTTTTTTTCGGTCTTAATAACGCCGTTTGCGTTTTGATGAGTTATTATAAAATCGTAAGAATTTCTTGAATAATATACCGTTACCTCTTTGCCCGTATCGTCCATTTGTCCCGTTAATACGTTTTTTTCGGAAACGTATCCCGTAACGGACGGATTATTAAAACTATAAGTTTGACCGTAAGTAACTGTTTTTTCTTGACTTGCCAAAGTGTAATGCCTTAAAGAATCGTTTTCTATTTTTACAAAATCTGAAAACCCGTCTCCACTAATAGGCAAATAATTTATTCTTAAAGTATAGCTATTTGCAGAAAAGCCCGCGTATAAGTCGATATCTCCTTTAATTAGCAAACTTGCGTCGCTTGCGTTAAACTCTTGCGTTAGGTCTTTATTCGTATAATATTTATTGAACGTATGTCCTTTCTTCGTAGGCGTTGCTATTTCCCCTACGCTCTCTTTATACTTTAACGTCGCTTCTCCTAACTTCGTTTCTCCGTCGTAGTAATTTACTTTGTACGTTAGGTAGTTCTCCGTTATGTAATCTTTATAATATTTTTTATCTTTATTCCCATTCGGTAACGGACTAGTTCCGTCTTCTAACGCTCCTATCTCTCTATACGCTATCTCCGCCATTGATATCTGCTTAGTCGCCGTATAATACTTTACTTCTCCGTCTACTTTTATATATCCCCTTACTATTATTTCGTCCGTCCTATGCCCGTCCGGTATATCGTATACGTATATACAACTCTCTTTATATTTTACCCCGGCGTATTCTACGTCGCTTAATAGATTATTCGTCGCTTGTATCGTTGCGTCCGGGCTTGTTATACTTAACTCTCCATCTAGTTTATAGTATGGCAGTAGTATTAATCCCCATTCTACTTCGCTCGTACCTTTTACTTTCGCTATATCTTCGTATTTGTCTTGTTTTATTACGCTTTTAAATCTTACTCCGTTTTCGTACTTATCGTCTTTTAACCTTATCGCTACGCTTCTTACGAAAAAATCCCCTTCTTCTAACGTTACGCTTCCGCCATTTAGCGTTATATTTGTACTTGCTTGTACCTTCTCCCATTTTATGCTATTTATTACTAACGCTACGCTTACTAGTACAAATATTGCCAATAATATCCTTTTTATCCCCTTTACCATCTTTATTACCTCCTTACCAATTTAATTTTACCCCGTACGACGCAGTTACCACGTCTTTCTCGCTTAACTTCGTTATCTCCATTTCAGGCTCTTTATACTCTTTCTTCTCTTTTCTCTCTTCTTCTTTTTTTATTTCTTCCTTTTTCATTCCCTTTCACCCCTCTTTTTCTATATTATGTGGTCTTTCCCCCATTCTTCATCGTTACTTTTACTGTTTTCGTTTGAGCTTTTTATTACACTTGTTTGACTTTTATATGAGCTTTTTTTAGAGGAACTATAACTATTATTTTTGCTCCCGCCCTTACATCCGCCGAAAACAAAAATTAAAATTAGCGTTAAAATTATAAATATTTTTTTCATGTTTATACCCCTATTAAATTTTTTCATATCTATAACCCTATTATAATTATATCCTAAAAGTCTATTTTTTTAGTTATGATTTTTGTTAAAAAAAATGTGAAAAACTTCTATTTTTGCTTATTTAAAAACGTTATTACGTGTAAAAAATTCACAAAATTTAAGATTTTACTTAGTTTTTTATAGAAAGAA
>CAJMEI010000085.1 GCA_905212395.1 uncultured Christensenella sp.
ACTTTGTAAAAATACTGTTTGTTTTATTTGGCGGAATAAATACGGGGATATATGGAAAAAATACTACAATTATCTTTAATAGCGGTTTTACCCGTAGTGTTATCGGTAATATTTTATCTTTTGGAATCTACCAAAAGGTTTAAAAGAATGCCGTATATGGCAAGACAGGCTATAATAGGGATTTCTTTCGGAGCGCTTGCGATATGCGGAACTGAATTCGGCGTAAACGTAGGCGGAGCTACTATGAACGCCAGAGACTCAGCTCCTATATGCGCGGGGCTTTTATTCGGAATGCCTGCGGGCGTTATTTCGGGCGTCATAGGCGGAATAGAAAGATGGTTTGCGACTTTTTGGGGAGCGGGAAATTATACGCGACTTGCGTGTTCTATTTCTACCGTCTTCGCGGGGGTATTTTCGGCTGTTTTAAGAAAATATATGTTCGACGATAAAAAGGCTTCTTGGTATTATTGTTTGGGAGTTTCGGTAATAACGGAAATCGTCCACATGCTGATGATTTTTTTAACGAATATGTCGGACGTAAGAACTGCCTTTACTTTTGTAAGAGCTTGTTCTTTGCCGATGATAACTGTAAATGCGATAGCCGTATCCTTAGCGTCTATTATCATTTCTATTTTATCTAAAAAATTTAAAAAATTAACAAAAAAAGGGTTAAAAAATCTTTCTCAAACTTTTCAAAGGTGGTTACTTGCCTGCGTTGTTTTAGGATTTTTATTAACTACGTTGTTTACTTGGAGTTTGCAAACGGAGTTATCGGTAAATAATGCGAAAGAACTTGTAAGGTTAAACGTTTCGGACGTAAAACAAGACGTATTTGACGCGTCTAACGAAAATTTATTAGATTTAACTAAAAACATAAAAAACGAATTAGATTTACTTGAAACGATTGAAAATTCTACTTTGGATAATTTAAAAAATTCGTACGACGTTTCGGAGATAAACGTAGTAAATTCGGAAGGGAAAATAACCGTTACCACTTTTATAGAGTTTTTAGGTTACGATATGAAAAACGGAACTCAGTCCGCCGAATTTTTGGCATTGTTAAGCGGAGAGAAAACTGAGTTGGTGCAAGCGTATCTACCTACTTCTTATGATAAAAATATAATGAGAAAATACGCAGGTGTAACGCTTGCAAAAGGCGGATTCGTACAAGTTGGATACGACGCGGAGCGTTTTCAACGCGATATAGACGATAAAGTTAGAGGAGTTACGAGAAATAGGCACGTCGGCTCGGGCGGAAGCATAATAATTGCAGACGAAGAATTAAACGTCGTAAGCGACGGACGCAGTAGCGAAGGGAAAAAGTTAAACGTAACCGGATTAAACATTACTAATAAAACGGAAGGCAAGCTTTTCGAACAAAAAGTTTACGGTGAAGATTGTTATTGCGTATACATTTTATCGGAAGGGTATTTTATAATAGGTGTTATCCCTAAACAAGAAGCCTTGTTTTCAAGGGAAATATCCGTATACGTTACGGTATTTATGGAATTTGTAGTTTTCGGAATATTGTTTATTTTGGTATATTTCCTTATAAAAAAACTTATAGTCGAAAATATCTCAAAGATAAACGATTCTCTATCTGAAATTACGGCAGGTAATTTAAACGTAGTCGTAAACGTAAGGGCGAACCAAGAATTTGCGAGTTTGTCGGACGATATAAATACTACGGTCGATACGCTAAAAGGATATATTTCGGAAGCGAAAAGCAGAATAGATAAAGAGCTTGAATTTGCAAAAGCCATTCAGCATTCGGCGTTGCCGAGCGTATTTCCGCCTTATCCCGACAAAAAAGAATTCGATATTTTTGCGGATATGGTTACGGCGAAAGAAGTCGGCGGAGATTTTTACGATTTTTATTTCGTCGGGGAAAACAGATTAGCTTTTTTAATTGCTGACGTTTCGGGTAAAGGAATACCTGCGGCATTGTTTATGATGTCGGCAAAGACGATAATAAAAGGGTATGCCGAAACGGGTATTTCGGCAGAAGAAACGCTTACGATAGCTAACAAAAAATTGTGCGAAGGCAACGACGCGGGAATGTTCGTAACTTGTTGGCTAGGAATATTAGATTTAAAAACGAGAGAGATAGAATACGTCAACGCGGGGCATAATCCGCCGATAATTAAGCGAAAGGACGGAAAAACCGAAATCTTAAAAGGACGTTCGGGATTCGTACTTGCGGGGCTTGACGGCGTAAAATACAAACAAAGCAAGATAATTTTAAATAAAGGCGATAAGATATTCCTTTATACGGACGGCGTAACGGAAGCTACCGATAAAAACCAAAAATTGTACGGAGAAAACAGACTACTTGAAACTTTGAGTTCTTTAAACGATTTGTCAGTCGAAGACGTGTGCAGGTCAGTCAAAAAGAGCGTTGACGAATTTGTGGGGGAAGCGGAGCAGTTTGACGATATAACTATGTTGTGTCTTAAAATAAACGACGAAAGCGTAAAAGAAATAACGGTAGACGCGCAAGAAAAAAACGTGGAAATCGTAACGAAATTCGTAAACGAGCAGTTGGAAAAAACCGATTGCAGTAAATCTACGCTCAACCAAATAGACGTTGCGATAGACGAATTGTTTGGAAATATTGCTAGGTACGCTTACGAAAACGGCGGTCCTGCGACGGTTGCGGTGGAAGTAATAGAAGAACCGTTGTCGGTAGAAATAACGTTTATAGATAACGGCGTTCCCTACGACCCGTTAAAAAATACCGACCCCGACGTTAGCTTATCCGCAGAAGAGCGTAATATAGGCGGACTTGGGATATTTTTAGTTAAAAAAACCATGGACGATATTTCTTACGAATATAAAAACGGAAAAAATATATTAAAAATAAAAAAGCATTTGAAATAAGGAGAACAAACTATGATTAAAACAGACGCTTACAGACAAAAAATTAAAGATTTGTCTACGATTCTATTAGAGGCAGGATACTCTCTTTGACGTCGCTAATTTAAGAAACGAAGTAGAAGTTTTAAAAAAAGAATTAGAAAATCCGTCGGTTTGGTCGGATATAGAAAAGTCGAAAGCCATATCGCAAAAGATAAGTATAGCGCAGTCTAAAATAGACGCGTACGACAAGTGCGATAAAGTGATAAAAGACGCGTTGGACGTAATAGAATACGCCGAAATGGAAGACGACGACTCGCTACTTGCCGACGTAGAAAAAGAGATAAACGGCGCGGAAAAGCAAATAGAAGAGATAAGACTTCAAACGTTGTTAAAGGGAAAGTACGACGGTAATAACGCGATACTTACTTTGCACGCGGGGGCGGGCGGAACGGAAGCTTGCGACTGGTGCGAAATGTTATACCGTATGTATATGTGTTACTGTCAAAAGCACAAATATAAGCTTACGGAATTAGACAGGCTAGACGGGGACGGCGCGGGACTTAAAAGCGTGTCGTTTAAGGTGGAGGGACAAAACGCGTACGGATTTTTAAAAGCCGAAAAAGGCGTTCACAGGTTGGTTAGAATTTCCCCGTTCGACGCGAATAAAAGAAGACATACGTCATTCGTTTCGCTAGAAGTTTTACCCGAAATTTTAGACAACGAAGAGATTAAAATTCCCCCCGAAGATTTAAAAGTAGACACTTATCGAAGTAGCGGAGCGGGCGGACAACACGTCAATAAAACCGAATCCGCAATAAGGATAACGCACATTCCTACGGGGATAATAGTTGCTTGTCAAAACGAAAGAAGTCAGGTTCAAAACAGAGAACAAGCTATGCAAATGCTCATTAGCAAGTTGATTGAAAAAAGGGAAGAAGAAAGACTTGCGAGAGAGCAAGAGCTTAAAGGGGATATTAAAAAAATAGAATGGGGTAGCCAAATAAGGAGCTACGTTTTCTGCCCCTATACGTTGGTTAAAGACCATAGAACAGGTTCTGAAACGCCCGACGTTCAGGCTGTTATGAATGGCGAAATAGACCAATTTATAATAGATTATTTAAAAAAATCATAATGGATTTCAAACAAACTTTTAATAAAGAAATAAAAGAAGACGCTATAATTTTAGCGATAGAATCTTCTTGCGACGACACTTCTGCTGCTGTAATCAGAAATGGCGTCTTGTTGTCGAATGTAGTGTCCAGCCAAGCTGTTCATGAAGCATATGGAGGTGTCGTGCCGGAATTGGCATCAAGAGCACATCAGCAAAATATTGTACCTGTAGTACATGAAGCCTTGAAAAGGGCAGGAGTTACTAAAGAAGAATTGAGTGCAGTAGCTTTTACGCGCGGGCCCGGATTAATGGGATCTTTATTGGTAGGTGTCTCTTTTGCCAAAGGGTTTGCTCGCTCTTTAAATATTCCCATGATTGACGTTAATCATCTGCAAGCTCATGTGTTAGCTCATTTCATTAAAGAAACAGAAGAAGATGCAAATCAACCTAAGTTTCCATTTTTATGTCTTCTGGTATCGGGTGGCAATTCACAAATTATTTTGGTAAAAGCCTATAATGACATGGAAGTTTTGGGTCAAACCATTGACGATGCTGCCGGAGAAGCCATTGACAAATGTTCTAAGGTAATGGGATTAGGCTATCCCGGGGGGCCCATCATTGATAAACTGGCCCGCCAAGGAAATCCGAAGGCATTTACATTCAGTAAGCCTCATATTCCTGATTACAATTATAGTTTCAGTGGACTGAAGACCTCTTTTCTCTACTCTTTACGTGACTGGCTGAAAGAAGATCCTAACTTTATTGAGCATCATAAAAATGATTTGGCTGCTTCACTGGAAGCAACTATTGTAGATATTCTGATGGATAAACTGAGAAAAGTAGCCAAAGCGCTCAAGATAAACGAAATAGCTGTAGCCGGAGGAGTATCAGCCAACAACGGTTTGCGCAATTCATTCCATGAACATGCCGCCAAATATGGATGGAACATATATATTCCGAAATTCAGTTACACAACCGACAATGCAGCAATGATTGCCATTACCGGTTATTATAAGTATTTGGACAAAGATTTTTGCACCATTGACAAACCCGCATATTCACGGGTAACAATTTAGTATTTATTTTAAAAGAAATCGAAATGTCAGTAGAAGGTAAATTTTTAAGCAAAGAGATCAGCGAGTTGTTTTGGAAAGAGAACCTGACACTTGCTACCGCCGAGAGCTGCACGGCAGGAAATGTGGCAGCCGCAATTACAGCCGTAGCCGGAACATCACACTTCTTCAAAGGTGGAATTATTGCCTATTCCAACGAAGTAAAAGAGAATTTATTAGGTGTGAGCCATGAAACATTGGAGACTTACGGAGCAGTAAGCGAAGAAACCGTTATCGAAATGGTAAAAGGCGCGATGAAATCGATGAATTCCGACTGCGCAATTGCCACTTCAGGTATTGCCGGCCCAACAGGAGGCACTCCCGACAAGCCGGTTGGCACCATTTGGATTGCTGCCGGATGTAAAGACAAAGTGATTACACTTAAAATAGAAGGAGACGAAGGAAGAAATAAAAATATAGCCAATGCTACTCAAAATGCACTGCGATTACTTCGAAATTTGTTCCAAAACGAAGAAAATGAGCAATAAAAGCAGAATTATTTGCTAAAATCCTTGTTTTATACAAATAAAAGTGCTTATTTTGCACTCCGTTTGAAATAAGTATTG